>DATCZF010000131.1:0-5891 GCA_036526055.1 Woeseiaceae bacterium | reverse complement strand
GCCCTTGCCGCGGACGAAGGCACCGACATGCATGATCGGCGTTCCCAGCGGCGCGCTCTCATTGCAGGGCCATTGCACACTGCCCACCCGGTCGAGGAAAGCAAACGACACGCCGGCGAAGGTCGGTGTCAGCACGGCAATTTCGTCCATGATCTCGGCGGCGTTGGTATAGCTCATCGGGTAGCCCAGCGCCTGTGCAAGGTCCTGGGTGATGCGCCATTCTTCCTTGCCCTGGCGCGGTTGCATGACCGGTCGCACGCGGTTAATGCGCCGTTCGGCGTTGATGAAGGTGCCGTCCTTCTCGAGGAACGAGGTTCCCGGCAGGAACACGTGCGCGAACTTGGCAGTCTCGTTCAGGAACAGGTCCTGGACGATGATGCATTCCATGTTCTGTAGCGCTTCTTCGACGTGCTGGGTGTTCGGATCGGACTGGGCCAGGTCCTCGCCCTGGATGTACATGCCCTTGTACTTGCCGGCAACTGCCGCGTCGAACATGTTGGGTATACGAAAGCCCGGCTCGGGATCCAGCGTGACCCCCCAGTGATTCTCGAACTGCCCGCGAACGGCGTCATCCTGGATCGGGCGATAACCGGCCAGTTCATGCGGGAAAGAACCCATATCGCAGGATCCCTGCACATTGTTCTGGCCGCGCAGCGGGTTAACGCCGACGCCGGATCTGCCGATATTGCCGGTGGCCATGGCGAGATTCGCCATGCCCATGACCATCGTCGAACCCTGGCTGTGTTCGGTAACGCCGAGCCCGTAATAGATCGCGGCATTATTCGCCGTGGCATACAGACGCGCAGCACCCCGTATGTCCTCGGCCGCTACGCCGGAGATGGCGGCGACCGACTCGGGAGAATTGGCCTCGCTCAGTATCGATTTCTTCCAGGCTTCGAAAGACTCGAGGTCGCAGCGCTCGCGAATATAGTCTTCGTCGATCAGGCCTTCGCTGATCGCGACATGGGCAAACGCGTTCACGATCGGGACGTTGGTTCCGGGTTGCAGCGGAAGGTGGTAATCCGCCTTGACATGCGGACTGCGCACCATGTCAATTTTACGCGGGTCCACGACAATCAGGCGGGCGCCCTGACGCAGGCGGCGCTTCATCTGCGACGCAAATACCGGGTGGGCAACCGTTGGGTTTGCGCCGATGACCACGATGACGTCGGCATCCATTACGCTGTCAAAAGGCTGCGTGCCGGCGGAGGTTCCCAGCGTCTGCTTCAGTCCATAGCCGGTCGGCGAATGGCAAACGCGCGCGCAGGTGTCGACATTGTTGTTGCCGAAGGCTGCGCGAATCAGTTTTTGCACGACGAAAACTTCTTCGTTGGTGCAACGCGACGAGGTGATGCCACCTATCGACTTGCGGCCGTATTTATCCTGAATCTCGCGCAAGCGCTTTGCGGCAAATCCCAGCGCCTCGTCCCAGCTCACTTTGCGCCAGGGCTGATCGGTCGCATCGCGGATCATCGGCTCGAGCGTGCGTTCCTTGTGGGTGGCATAACCCCAGGCAAACCTTCCCTTGACGCAACTGTGGCCATGGTTGGCCTGGCCATCCTTGTAAGGCGTCATGCGGACGACCTGGTCGCCTTTCATTTCCGCCTTGAAGGAGCAGCCGACGCCACAGTAGGCGCAGGTCGTTACGACGCTATGCTCCGGCTGGCCATGGTCAATGATGGATTTCTCCATCAACGTGGCGGTCGGGCAAGCCTGGACACAGGCGCCGCAGGAAACGCACTCCGAATCCATGAAGCTTTCCGCCATACCGGCGGAAACTTTGGAATTGAAACCGCGGCCCTCGATTGTCAGGGCGAACGTTCCCTGCGTTTCGCTGCAGGCACGGACACAGCGCGAGCAGACGATGCATTTGCTCGGGTCGAAGGTGAAGTAGGGATTGCTGGTATCGGCTTTGGCGTCCAGGTGATTCTGGCCATCCATGCCATAGCGCACTTCCCGCAGGCCGACAGCACCGGCCATATCCTGTAGCTCGCAGTCGCCATTCGCGGCGCAGGTCAGGCAGTCGAGCGGATGATCGGAAATATACAGTTCCATGACATTGCGCCGCAGCCTGGCGAGCGCTGCCGTCTGCGTACGAACTTTCATGCCCGGTTCGACCTTGGTCGTGCAGGACGCCGGATAGCCCTTGCGGCCCTCGACTTCGACCAGGCAAAGGCGGCAGGAACCAAAGGCTTTGAGACTGTCGGTCGCGCACAGTTTGGGTATATCGACGCCGGATTCGCGGGCAGCCCGAAGTATCGATGTGCCGGCCTTCACTGTGGCAGGCAGGCCGTCGATTTCAATTTGTACGGTTTCCTCCGACCTGGCGACAGGCGTGCCAAAGTCGGGTTCCCTGATCAGGCTCATGACTTGCTCTCCCCCGCGGATTCAAAGTCCTGCGGAAAACATTGTACTGCACTGCGCACCGGAAAGGGCGTCATTCCCCCCATTGCGCAAAGCGACCCGTGAATCATCGTGTCGCAAAGCTCATCGAGCACCTGCAGGTTGCGGTCCCGGTCGGTGCCGGCGCGAATCTTGTCGATCAGTTCGACGCCGCGTACCGAGCCAATGCGGCAGGGCGTGCATTTTCCGCAGGATTCGAGGGCACAAAACTCCATGGCAAAGCGTGCCTGCTCGGCCATGTCGACCGTGTCGTCGAAGACCACGATGCCGCCGTGGCCGATCATGCCGCCCGCGGCAGCGAATTTTTCATACTCCAGCGGAGTATCGAGTTTTGCGGCTGGAAAGTATGGGCCCAGCGGACCACCGATCTGCACCGCCTTAATGGGACGCCCGGTCGCCGTGCCGCCGCCCCAGTCCTCGATCAATTCGCGCAATGTGACGCCGAAGGCTTTTTCCACCAGGCCGCCACGCTTGATATTGCCGCCCAGCTGGAACGCAAGCGTGCCCTTCGACCTGTCCACGCCCAATGCGGCATAGCGGTCTCCGCCGAGCCGCAAAATATTGGCCACCGAACCCAGTGTAA
The DNA here is from genome assembly GCA_036526055.1 of Woeseiaceae bacterium. Classification (GTDB taxonomy): domain Bacteria; phylum Pseudomonadota; class Gammaproteobacteria; order Steroidobacterales; family Woeseiaceae; genus JAHEFE01. The sequence goes on along the minus strand of DATCZF010000131.1, from coordinate 2,905 downwards.
CGACGTTATTCACGACCGTCGGCTTGCCGAACAGGCCCTCCAGGGCCGGCAGGGGCGGTTTGAAACGCACCAGTCCCTGTTTGCCCTCGAGGCTTTCCAGCATGGCGGTTTCTTCGCCGCAAACGTAGGAGCCGCCACCGATGTGCAGCTCGATGTCGAAGCTGAAGCCCGATCCTCGAATGTTGTCGCCGAGCCAGCCGGACTCGCGCGCGTTGGCCAGCGCCGCAGCGAGGATTTGTCGCGCCAGCGGGTATTCGGAGCGCAGGTAAATCATGCCGAGACTTGCTCCGACGGCGAACCCGGCAATCGCCATACCCTCGATCAGGGTATAGGGATCGCCTTCCATCAACATTCGGTCCGAAAAAGTGCCGCTGTCACCTTCATCGGCATTGCAGGCGACGTATTTCTGGTCTGCGCTCGCGTCCGCGACGGTTTGCCACTTGATCCCCGCAGGAAATCCGGCGCCGCCCCTGCCACGGAGCCCCGATATCTTGACTTGCTCTACCGTTGCGGCGCTGCCGATTTCAAAGGCTTTCTCAAGACCCGCCCAGCCGCCATGCCGCTGGTAGTCCTCCAGCGACAACGCCTCGATCAGTCCGCAGCGATGAAACGTCCATCGATCCTGTTGAATGAGGTAGGGAATTTCTACGGTCGGGCCAAGCTTTCGCGCATGACTGGCGCCGTTGCGATGCGCGTCGATGATCCCGGCAACCTCGTCTGCGCCAACGTTGGCGTAGGCTATGCGCTGATTACCGTCGCTGATTTCGAGCAGGGGCTCCAGCCAGCAGGCGCCCCAGGAACCGTTTCTGATCAATCGCAGGCCACCATCGGACTGCGCAGCGAGGTCCGCGACCGCCGCGGCGACCCGTTCCGCGCCCAGTGAGGCAGCTGACGTTTCGCGAGGGACGTATATGGCAAGTTGCTGACTCATGATTGCGACCCCGCGCACTTGCTGATCAACTGGTCGAGCATCGTGTGGTCCACTCGTCCGTGAACCTCGTCGTCGACCATGACAGCGGGAGAACACGCGCAGTTACCCAGGCAGTAGGCAGGCTCGAGGGTAATGCCGTCGCCGGCCGTGGTGCCGTGCATTTCGATGCCCAGCACTTTGCGCGCATGGTCCGTCAGTGCGCGGCTTCCCATGGCCTGGCAAGCCTCTGCCTGGCAAATCTTGATGACGTGGGCGCCGGGTGGCGTGCGCCGAAAGTCGTGGTAGAAGCTGACCACGCCGTGAACGTCCGCGCGTGACAGGTTCAATTCATCGGCCAGCAGCCGCATCATGTCGTCGCTGATAAACCCGTAGGTATCGAGCAGGTCCCGCAGAATCTGCACCAGCATTCTCGGCTCCGACCCGTGTGCGGCGATAATCCGCAGAGCCCCGTCTTTACTGAATTCTTCTCTTTTTGTCACTGCAGCTGTCCGTTGGTAATTGGATTCCGTGGCGCTATGCGGAAATTCTATGCGCACCGGCGTAAATATTGAACTTTTCGGCCTTGAGAAAGCCAACCAGTGTCAGTCCATAGGCGTTTGCAAGTTCGACCGCGAGGCTCGAGGGCGCGCCGATGGCAGCCAGCAGCGGAAACCCCGCCACCAGGGCTTTCTGCATCAATTCAAAGCTGGCCCGGCCGGAGACCAGCAAACCATAACCATGCGCCGGCAGAGTTCCCTGGTCCAGCAAATGGCCGATAACCTTGTCGACCGCATTATGCCGCCCCACGTCTTCGCGAATGCTGACGATGTCCCCTGCCGGCGTGAAACACGCGGCGGCGTGCAGGCCGCCGGTTGCGCCGAAAACCTGTTGCTGCTCACGCAGCAGCTGCGGCAGCCGTGTCAGGACGTCGGCGGCAAATGTCGTGGTTACATTCGTCAGCGGTTGCTGGCCCAGCACCTGCAGCGCTTCAAGCGACGCCTTGCCGCAGACGCCGCAACTGGAGCTTGTATAAAAATGGCGCTGCAATCGATCCAGGTCAACGGCAATGCCGGGTTTGAGCTCCACTCGAACGACATTTCTCGACCGCGCAGCCTCATTGGCCTGGCCGCAATAGTCTATTTCGGCGACATCGTCACGACCTTGCAATATGGATTCGCCAAACAGGAAACCGAGCGCGAGGGCAAAGTCGTCGCCGGGCGTGCGCATCGTAATAGAAATACTTTGCGAGCGCCGCGCCGCGCCATCATCGTAATCCAGCCGAATCTCCAGCGGTTCCTCCACGGCAACGCTATCGCTGGCGGCGCTGATTACACCAGCGCTGCAGCGTGAGATCTGAATTTCCTGGCTATCGTGGCTCATGGCGCCCGGTCATGTCGTCAAACGGCTGAGTATATATCAAGTCGTGCGGCGTCCTTAGCGGCCGTCGAGAGGGTTGCTTCCGCACAGGGCGCCTGTGTGACGGGCGGCAGGGCGCAGGAAAAGGGTGCAAGCTGCCTGCAGAAACCGGACGCGGTTCACGGCGCGGGAGGCGCGTTCCCTTTAATGTTATGCAAAGTCGCAAATGAGAACCGGCTCACATCGATGCGTCGACGACAGCCGGGGGCCGGCGCCCAAATTCGCCGGCAAATCACTGATTTTCGGTGACTCAGTGATTTCCGCGCCTGGTCGGAAGCAATCAAGCCTTTTTCTTACATAAAACTTGACGCAGTTCACATTTTTTACACGTGGTCAGCCCCTGATCACCGAATGGCGACCTAGTTCTCATTGCCAAAGCCGCGAAGTCTCTAGCATCGATCCCAAGGCAAGTCGACCGCCCGCAAAACGCGGGGGGGTCTTTTGATACGGGGATACAGGAATGAAGAGCGAAAAAGGTTTTACCCTGCTGGAACTGATGACGACTTTGGGCATAGCAGCGATCCTGCTATCTGTGGCCGTTCCCGGCCTGCAGTCGTTTGTCATGAACTCCAGGCAATC
>DATCZF010000130.1:0-2001 GCA_036526055.1 Woeseiaceae bacterium | reverse complement strand
CACGCTTTAAAAACAGGCTTGCTCATTTCTCGTTCAGCGTTTTTCCAGGCAGGCATAGAAGAAACCGTCCATGTCTTCGTCACCAGGCAGGATTTGGTACCCGCATCCTTTAGAACGCATTACAGCGCGGATGTTGTAATTTCGCAACTCTTTATCTTCCCGCGCCGATAACTCGTTGTTCAGAAAGTGTTCGACAACACTCGAGTTCTCGGGTTCCAGTACGGAACAGGTGGCATAGACCAGGCGTCCGCCCGGCGCCAGCAGGGGCCAGAGGGCCGCCAGCATGGCTGATTGCTGCGCCGCAAGCACGGCAATATCCCCGGCCTGGCGCAGCAGCTTGATATCGGGGTGGCGACGAATCACTCCCGAGGCCGAGCAGGGGGCGTCCACCAGGATGCGGTCAAAAAGTTTGCCATCCCACCAGTCCTCGGGCCGACAGGCGTCCCCTGCCAGCAGCGTGGCATCGAGCTGCAGGCGTTGCAGGGTCTCCGCGACCCGCTCCAGCCGCGCGCTATCGTGGTCGAGCGCGACGACAGAGGCTTTGTTGTCGGTCAGCTCGAGAATATGCGCCGTTTTGCCACCAGGTGCGGCACAGGCGTCGAGGATGCGCATGCCGGGGGCGGCTTCGAGCCACTCCGCAGCAAACTGCGCCGCGCCGTCCTGGACCGAAACCGCGCCTTGCGCAAATCCCGGCAGGCTATCCACCGCAATCGGGGCTGCGAGTTTCACGGCTTGTGCCAGAAACGGCGAGGTTGTTGCCGCGATGCCGTCTTTCTCGAGCGCCGCCACGCAGTCAGCCGCGGACGATTGCCGAGCGTTGACGCGCAACCACATCGGCGCCTGCCGGTTATTGGCCGCGACAATCGACTGCCAGTCCTCAGGCCAGCTCTTTTGCAGCATGTCGAGCAACCATGCCGGATGGTTGTGGATAACCTGTGGATCGTCACTCGGTGGCAGGCTGGCGCCCCGCCGCTGGTAATTGCGCAGCACCGCGTTGACCAGGCCGGCCAGGTGCGGTCGCTTCAGCAGGCGGGTTGCCTCCACGGTGGCGGAGACAACAGCGTGGTCGGGCATGCGCAGGCTTTGCATCTGGTATATCCCGATCGCCAGCAGGGTCATGACGATGTCGTCGCTCGCCTTTAGCGGCTTTTGCAACAGCGCCAGCGCGCTGTCCCGCAACTGCCAGTGATGGCGAATGCAGCCGTAGGCCAGCATTGACAGCAAACCCCGGTCGCGGTCACCCACAGCCGGCAGCGCGGCGCCAAGGGCGACGTCCAGCGACCTGCCGCCGAGCACCTCCTGTACAGCCCTGGCGGCTTCGGCCCTGACTTTTGCTGCTGACCCTGTTGCGCCCATGGCTTACTCGAAGCGGCGTCCCGGTAATGGTGCCTGGCCCGCAAATTCCGCCGCTGTAATGCGCTTGCGGCCGGGCCGCTGCACCTCGAGCAGGCGCAGCGCGTTGTTGCCGCAAACTACATCGACGCCGGTCTTGCTGGCCGCAATCACGGTACCCGGCGGCTCCGGCAGCGCCCCGATCGCGATCGGCAGGGATCGCCAGCACTTGATACGCTCATCGTTAAATACAAATGAGGCGCCGGGAACCGGGTTAAAGGCGCGCACCTGGCGTGCCAGCTCGAGCGCGGGAAGTTTCCAGTCCAGCGCCGCATCGTCGCTGTGAATCTTGCCCGCATAAGTAACCTGCTTTTCATCCTGCGGCAGTGCCGCCCGGCTTCCCTGCAAAATCTCCGGCAAGCCGCGCAACAATAATTCACCTCCCAATACGGCCAGGCGTTGTTGCAGTTCGCCGGCGGTTTCCTTGTCGTCAATCGGCGTCGCCGCCGTCATGAAGACCGGCCCCTGATCCATCCCGGCAGTCATCCGCATCAGGCTGACACCGGTTTCCTTGTCGCCCGCGAGAATTGCGGCCTGCACGGGCCCGGCACCGCGCCAGCGCGGCAGGAGTGAGGCGTGCACATTGATACAGCCGTGTTTCGGTATGTC
>DATCZF010000129.1:0-5249 GCA_036526055.1 Woeseiaceae bacterium | reverse complement strand
AGTCCATTTCGATACGGACGCTGCGCGCAGCGAGCGCGGCTGGGTTCTCGGCGCAAACAGCAACCTGCCCGCCGATGTCAGCGTCAGCTGGGCCCGGGAAGTCGAAGAAGAAAAGTTCCATGCGCGCTATACAGCGTTGTCGCGTTCCTACCGCTACCTGATTCTCAATCGCTTCGCGCGCTCGGCATTGTTCCGAAATCGCGCCTGGTGGGTGCATCGGCCGCTGGACGAACAGCGCATGCAGGCGGCCGGGCAGGCGCTGCTCGGGGAGCACGATTTTTCGGCGTTTCGTGCAGCAGGTTGCCAGGCGCAATCCGCCAGCCGCAACGTCATGCAGCTGACCGTGAGTCGCGTCGAAGACTGGGTGCTCATTGACATTACCGCGAACGCGTTCCTGCAGCATATGGTTCGCAATATCACGGGCGTGCTGACCGAGATCGGCAGTGGTGACCGCGAGCCATCCTGGGCGGGCGAAGTTCTCGACAGCCGTGACCGGGCATCGGGTGGTGTCGCCGCGCCGCCGCAAGGTCTTACACTCGTCAGCGTCGTTTATCCACCGGCTTTCGGCCTGCCGCAAGGCAGCTATCCGGCCATCAAAGGTTGAGCGACTGGGCCCTTTTTATGGTTTATGATGTGCGCCTATGAGCTGGTTTGAAAAATTGATGCCATCCCGTATCAGTACCGAGCGCCGAACGCGGTCGGTACCGGAGGGCGTATGGATCAAATGTCCCAAGTGCGACGCGCAACTCTATAAGACGGAGCTGGAACGCAATGTGCATGTGTGCCCCAAGTGCGAGCACCACATGCGCATAAACGCTCGCCAGCGACTGGATTGCTTCCTCGACACGGAAGGTCGTAGCGAAATCGGCGCCAATCTGCAGCCGAAGGATCCACTGAAGTTCAAGGACAGCAAGCGTTATCGCGACCGCATCGCCCAGGCGCAGAAATTAAGTGAAGAAACCGATGCACTGGTTGCGATGAGCGGCAAGCTGTTCGGCCGGCCGGTGGTCGCCGCAGCCTTCGAATTCAGTTTCATGGGAGGCTCGATGGGCTCCGTCGTCGGCGAGCGGTTTTGCCGGGCGGCGCAGTTTGCCGTCGACAACCGCGCGCCGCTGATCTGCTTTTCTGCGAGCGGTGGCGCGCGCATGCAGGAGGCGCTGTTCTCGCTGATGCAAATGGCCAAGACATCGGCCGCACTGGCACTGCTGGCGGAACAGGGCATACCGTATGTATCGGTCCTGACGGATCCGACCACTGGCGGCGTGTCGGCCAGCCTGGCCATGCTCGGTGACGTCAACATCGCCGAGCCGCGCGCCCTGATCGGTTTTGCGGGGCCGCGAGTCATCGAGCAGACGGTGCGGCAAACGTTGCCGGAGGGCTTTCAGCGCAGCGAGTTCCTGCTCGAACACGGCGCTATCGACATGATTATCGATCGCCGCGAGATGCGCCGCCAGATCGCCGACCTGCTGGCAAAGTTCGAAAACCGGCCACCGCCGGCTAACTGATCCCGTCATCCTGCGCATGAGCGGCCAGTCCCCGCAGACAGCCTCGTTCGAGACGCTGGCCGACTGGCTTGGCTGGCTCGAGACGCTGTCACCGACAGAGATCAACCTGGGGCTGGATCGTGTATCCCGGGTTCTCGACAGGCTGCAGCCGCAACGGCCGGGACTGGTCCTGCACGTTGCCGGCACCAACGGCAAGGGTTCTACCGTGGAGATGCTGCGCCAGTTTCTGATGGCCGGCGGCTTGCGAGTGGGGGCCTATACCTCTCCTCACCTGTGTCGCTACAACGAGCGCATTCGCATCGACGACCGTTATGCAACGGACGAGGAAATACTTGCCGCCTTTGCGAGGGTCGAGGCTTGCCGCGAAGGAATACCCCTGACTTACTTCGAGTACGGCACGCTGGCGGCGATCGCGGTATTCGAGGCCTCCGAGGTGAACGCGGCGGTGCTGGAGATCGGGCTCGGCGGCCGGCTGGATGCGGTCAACGCGATCGAGCCGGATGGCGGCATCATCACCAATATTTCGCTGGATCACGCCGACTGGCTCGGCTCCGATCTCGAGGGCATCGCGGCCGAGAAGGCAGGCATCATGCGCGGTGGCAAGCCCTTTGTCTTTGGCGCCCGCCAGGCGCTGCGCGCCATAGACGACAAGGCCAGCGCCTGCGGCGCCGAATTGCTGCGTGCCGGCAGGGATTTCGACTGGGCTATCGATGACGACGGCAGCTGGCACTGGTCCGGCCGCCGCTTGCAGCTCAGCGGGTTGCGTCGTCCCGCATTGGCTGGTGCCTTCCAGGCGCAGAACGCAGCCGGCGTGCTGGCGCTGCTGGAGGCGCTGAATTACGACGCAGTGCTGGCCGTCGACACCGTCAACAGGGTCATGGCCAGGCTGACCGTGCCCGGACGATTTCAGGCTATCGAGCGCGATTGCCAGTGGATCGTCGATGTGGCGCACAACCCGGGCAGCGCGGAGGCTCTGGCTGAGGCGTTGAGCGAAAATCCAGCACAAGGACGCACCGTCTGTGTCGTCGGCGTGCTGGCGGACAAGGATCCGGCAGGCATCATCGGTCCGCTGCTCAGTCACGTGGACCAGTGGATTGCCGTAACGCCGGCGAGTCGGCGGGCGCGCGAGGCGAAGTCTCTTGGCAATCTCATCGCCGCGCTTGCCAACCAGCCGGTGCGCATCGCCGGGACAATTGAAGAAGGCCTGCAAATTGCCGAGCAGGCCGCGACCCCCGCTGACCGCGTCCTCGTGTGTGGCTCGTTTTACACGGTTGGTCCCGCGCTCGATTGGCTTGCGATATACTCCCCTGCATCCATGGCCAGCGCTGGAAAAAATTGAATGATGGACAGGGCTATCAAGGAACGTCTCGTCGGGGCCGTCGTACTCGTGATCCTCGCCATACTCGTGGTGCCGGTATTTCTGGACGGCCCGCCGCAGGAAGCGGCGGTGATCGTTGAGACGCTGGCGATGCCCGGCCAGGAAGGCCAGGTCACGGAGAGAAAGACGATCGTGCTGCCGCGCAATCGCACCGAGCCTGTGCCGAGCGCAACCAATTCCGCGGAACAGAAAGCGCCCGCCGAGCAAGCTGCGGCTGTGCGAGTGGCCGAGCCACAAAAGGCTCCGGAAAAAACGCCTGAAAAGGCACCCGAACAAGCTCTGCCGGTGGCAGACGACAACGACAGCGGGCTCTGGGCGGTGCAAGTCGGCAGTTTTTCCAATCATGAGAATGCGCGCAAACTGGGTGACGGTTTGCGCGATGCCGGCTACGCGGCGTTCGAGAGCAAGCTGGTGACAGCGAGCGGCGAGCAGTTGCGCGTTCGCGTGGGGCCGCTGGAGAACCGCGATGCTGCCGAGGCGATGGCCAAGAAACTGAAGGCTGCGGGATACAACCCGCGCGTGGTCAGTCACCCGTGAGGCCGAAATCATGACGCCGGGATTGCCAGAATTCGCAAAATGCTGGCATCCCCGTATGCGCACGTTCTACTATTGATCAATGCCTGTCGCCGATATCGCAATAGCCCTGGTTGTCGTTGCCTCGATGGTCGTCGGATTCATCCGCGGCTTCGTCAAGGAAGTTATTTCCATCGTTACGCTGATTGTCGCGATCTGGGCGGCACTGACCTTTGCGCCGTACGGCGGATCGCTGGTCGATAACTGGATCAATTCCGACGGGCTGCAGTTATGGATCGGCCGGCTCATCATATTTCTTGGTGTGTTGCTGGTCGGTGGCATCATCGGCTGGGGCATTTCAAAAATTGTCATGGCGAGCGCGTTGAGCGTAACCGACCGGGTCTTTGGCGTCGTCTTCGGCATCGTGCGCGGCGTCGTGATTGTCGGCCTGCTCGTGATGACCGGGCAGTTGAGCGGTTTTCAATACGATGACTGGTGGGGTGAGTCGGAATTTATTCCCTATGGTGAACAGGTTGCCGATTTGATTCGCGAGCTGGCGCCAAAGGGCCTGGAACTGATCGTGCCAGATGAAACAGAGGCAGAGCTGCCCGGCCCGGCAGAAGTCTGAGGGAGTGGAAACCTAGGGGATGTGCGGGATCGTCGGCATAGCGGGTAAAGCGCCCGTGAACCAGGCAATCTATGATGCCTTGACGGTGTTGCAGCATCGCGGGCAGGATGCCGCCGGCATCGTGACCTACGATGGCGGCAACCTGCACGTGCGCAAAAACAATGGCCTGGTGCGCGACGTCTTCTACCAGCGGCACATGCTCAGGCTCGTCGGTAACATTGGCATTGGCCACGTTCGCTATCCCACGGCGGGTGGCTCGCAGGTTTCCGAGGCGCAGCCTTTTTACGTCAATTCACCCTACGGCATCTGTCTTGCCCACAACGGCAACCTGACGAATCATGCCGAGTTATCCGATTTGCTGCTGCAGCACGACCGCCGCCACCTCAATACCAATTCCGATTCGGAAGTGTTGCTGAACGTGTTTGCGCACGAGTTGCAACACCAGGCGAATCACAGTCTCAACCCCGCGCAGGTTTTCGATGCGGTTGACGGGGTGCACCGCCGTTGCCGCGGCGGCTACGCAGTCGTTGCGCTGATTATCGGCCATGGGCTGGTGGCATTTCGCGATCCGAATGCGATCAGACCGCTGGTGCTGGGACAGCGTGAGACCGACAAAGGCATCGAGTACATGGTGGCCTCGGAAAGCGTGGCGCTCGACATCCTGCAGTTCAAACGCGTGCGCGACCTCAAACCCGGCGAGGCCATTTTTGTCGATAGCGACGGCGTATTGCACAGCAGGGAATTCGCCGGGCCAACGCGCTACGCACCCTGCATTTTTGAATTCGTTTACTTTGCCCGCCCGGACTCGATCATCGATAACCTGTCCGTCTACAAGGCGCGTTTGCGCATGGGCGAACAACTGGCCGGCAAGATCGTGCGCGAATGGCGCGATCACGATATCGACGTCGTGATTCCGATACCGGACAGCAGCCGCACCTCGGCGGTGCAGGTGGCACATCATCTCGGTGTCAAATACCGCGAAGGCTTTATCAAGAACCGCTACATCGGTCGAACCTTCATCATGCCCGGGCAAAAGGAACGCGAAAAGAGCGTTCGCCGCAAGCTCAATGCCATCGACCTGGAATTCAGAGGCAAGAACGTGTTGCTGGTCGATGACTCGATCGTGCGTGGCACGACGTCCAAGCAGATCATCAGGCTGGCGCGCGAGGCCGGTGCTCGAAAGGTATATTTCGCCTCAGCAGCACCGCCGGTGAAATACCCGAAC
>DATCZF010000128.1:0-3448 GCA_036526055.1 Woeseiaceae bacterium | reverse complement strand
GTCACGTTTCGTTACACCGAAAATGGTCCCAAGGGTCTGCTTGAGGGCAAGCGCGCCATTATTGTTATTGCCTCTGGCGGTGTCCCCGTCGACAGCGCGGTCGATTTCGCGACTCCCTACCTGCGGCAAGCACTGCGTTTTATCGGCATCGACGATGTCGAGGTCATTGCCGCAGACCAGTTAAACCAGCACGGCCAAAAATCCATTGATGCCGCCAGGGAAAGGATTGCGGAGGTCATTCATGCCTCTGACTTCCTGCCGTCTCTCGCCGCGTAACTATTGAAGGAGATCATGATGAAAGATCAACACGAATACGCCGCCCTGCTACTGCGGCTCGGCCTGGGCATCATGTTTGTCGCTCACGGGCTGTTGAAAATCACGGTGTTCACGCTTCCCGGTACCGTCGCATTTTTCGAGCAGGTCGGATTCCCGGGATGGACCGCGTATCCCGTCGCCTTCGCGGAGACCATCGGTGGAATTCTGCTGATTGCCGGCGTCGGCGTTCGTTGGGTATCCCTGGCTCTTTTGCCCGTCCTGTTAGGCGCCGTAGCCGTTCACTGGGGTGCCGGCTGGGTGTTCAGCAATGCCAATGGCGGCTGGGAGTACCCCGCATTCCTGGCATTGGCGACTCTTGTCCAGGCCCTGCTTGGACCGGGCAAACTGGCACTGCGCTCGCCTGAAACGGCCTCCGGCGACCGGGTGCTCGTCTCATAGGGCCGTCGGAAGCCACCGCCGCATGAAGGCCGCGCCGCTGGCGCGGCCTTCGCGTTTTAGGGCCTTGCCCGCGAAATCTGTTGTTGCGCCGCAGCTGCTGTGGACACCCGCTAACCCGGGTGTTAAAACAAATCACAAGCAGCCGACGCCGAGCGGATTTCTTCCATTTGGACAAGGCTTAATAAAGACAAGACCAAGCACGTGGGGTGGAGAATTATCATGAAGACGAAAGCCGCAGTCGCATTCAAGGCAGGAGCACCGCTGGAAATCTGCGAAGTGGATCTCGCGGGACCGAAAGAGGGCGAAGTTCTCGTTGAAATAAAAGCGACCGGCATCTGTCACACGGATGAATTCACGCGCTCCGGCGCGGACCCCGAAGGCATCTTTCCTGCAATCCTTGGCCACGAGGGCGCCGGTGTCGTCGTTGACGTCGGGCCCGGCGTAACGTCTGTGAAGAAGGGCGATCATGTCATTCCCCTGTATACGCCCGAGTGCCGCGAGTGTTTTTCATGCCTGTCGCAGAGAACCAACCTCTGCTCGGCGATTCGCGCCACCCAGGGCCAGGGCCTGATGCCGGATGGCACGTCGCGCTTTTCGCTCGATGGCGAGCCGGTCATGCACTACATGGGATGTTCGACCTTTTCGAACTTCACGGTTTTACCGGAAATTGCCATTGCCAAGGTCAACCCGGACGCACCGTTCGACAAGATCTGCTACATCGGCTGCGGCGTTACCACCGGTATCGGCGCCGTATTCAACACCGCCAAAGTTCGCCAGGGATCGACAGCGATCGTCTTTGGCCTGGGCGGCATCGGCCTTAATGTCATTCAGGGCCTCCGGCTGGCTGGCGCCGACATCATCGTTGGCGTCGATATCAATAACGGCAAGAAAGAATGGGGTGAGCGTTTCGGCATGACCCATTTCGTCAACCCGAAAGAAGTCGAGGGCGACCTCGTGCCTCACCTGGTGAACCTGACGAAGCGTCCCGGCGATACGTTCGGCGGCGGCGACTACACCTTTGACTGCACCGGCAATACAACCGTGATGCGCCAGGCGCTGGAGAGCGCGCATCGCGGCTGGGGAGAATCCATCATCATCGGCGTCGCGGGCGCAGGCCAGGAAATTGCGACCCGGCCGTTTCAGCTGGTCACGGGCCGCGTCTGGAAGGGAACGGCTTTTGGAGGTGCAAGGGGCCGAACCGACGTACCGAAAATTGTTGACTGGTACATGGACGGCAAGATCGAGATCGACGCCATGATTACGCACACGATGTCGCTCGAGGACATCAACAAGGGCTTTGACCTGATGCATGAGGGCAAAAGCATTCGCGGTGTGGTTATTTATTAGTTAATTGCGCAGCAGGTATGCAGTCAGCCAATGGCTGCGGGTTTGCACCAGGCTGGCGGTTTTCGGTCACGGGTCTACACTGATTTACCAAGAACAAATAACAGTAACCGGAGGAATCACCATGCTGCCCGGTCAACCGTTCCCGCAAAAAATTCCTGCCGGCAAACTCTCCGGCTACGACACCGTCATGCTGCTTTACCTGGTCAGCGGTGCCGCGATACTGCCGCTCATAATCGGTGAACTGCTTGTCGCGGCGGGACTGCTCGAAGAGATGAGCGAGTCCAGCATGCCCCCATGGATGTATGGCTATGTCGTATTCGTGATGTTTGCAGCCGCTTTTGCGTTATTTGTTGCGTGGATACCCGCGATCTACATCTGCATCAAGTACAGAAAACAGTGGCGAGCCGTAGTACCCGCTGCCGCCATCCTGGTGCTCACGGCAGGCCTGTTCACAAGTATGTCGTCCGACGAAATGTCAACGTTCATGGAATACACAATGGGAATTGTGGCGTTGTTCTATGCGATTGCCGCGTTCGGCATTGGTCTCGAGTGGCTGCTCAAGAGAGCAAAGTAGCGTTATCTCTGTCTCGGTATTGGTGTTGTGCGCTCAGAACAGCACGTATAACAGGCCGTCTTTTTCTGTAACGCTCGGCCGACTGCCGAGGTAACGAATCTCTTCGTGATCGATTGTGACCCGGGTCGGAATGCCAGCGGGAAGCGCCCTGCATGCCCCTGGATAGAGGCAGACCTGAGGTGGAATAGTTGCCGTGATCCTGAGCCGCGTGATGATTGCCGGTGTCGGCGATATTTTGAGCTATAACCTGTTTCTCGATGCGGCACGCACGCAAGTGTGGGGTGATGGTTTACCGCCAACCGTGTTTGCGACCGGAGTGAGAAACAGTAGTAACCGACCGAGTTTTTATACATTTCCTGTTTACGGACGCATCTTTGCCAACCAGGCGCCCAACCCGGGCGCATACGCGGACAACATTGTGGTGACAGTATTGTTTTGATTCGTGGACACTGGTTACGCACAGATTGAATATCACGAAGTACTGCCATCAGCTCTCTTCGAGACGCTGCAAATTGCATATTGCTGACGATGGTTTTTTGCTTTTGACCTAAGTCAATCCAATAACTACAAATAACCCGTTCCTCTACGTATTCACTTATGAATGCGGTTCTGCCTTAATTTGATATGAGTCAATGTCAACAAAAAAACCAGCGTTAAATACTCGGTCAGATGGAAATGGCCAGCACAAAATTTCAATAACTGAATCATCTAGTCCTGCGCGGGGGGTGGAATAGTTCACTCTGGGAGGGTAATGATGAAACCTCGATGGAAATATCTACTAGCGGTATTCATGCTGACTGCCGCTTTCTCACT
>DATCZF010000127.1:0-2731 GCA_036526055.1 Woeseiaceae bacterium | reverse complement strand
GTGGCAGATCAGGGGCTCGTAAAACAGCGCCGTGCCGACGCCGACGGTGCTTGCCCCGGCAATCAGGAATTCGAGCGCATCGTGTGCCGAGGTGATTCCGCCCTGGCCGATGATCGGCACCCGGTGCGGCGCCGCAACCTCGTATACCTGGCGCACCTTGAGCAGCGCGATGGGTTTGATCGCAGAGCCGGACAGGCCACCCTGTACGTTGCCGATAACCGGCTTGCGCCCCTCGACGTCGATAGCCATGCCGGTCATCGTGTTGATCACGGCGAGGCCATCCGAGCCCGCCTCGATACAGCGCCGGGCGCTTTCTCGAATGTCGGTCTGGTTCGGCGAGAGTTTCGTGATCAGCGGCTTGGTCGTTTCGCGACGGCAGGCCTCCACGACACGTGCCGACATGTCGGGGTCGTTGCCGAACTGGACGCCGCCTTCCTTGATGTTGGGGCAGGAGATATTGATCTCGATCGCATCGATCGGCGAGTCGTCGAAACGCCGCGTGACCCTGGCATAGTCATCGACCGTCGAGCCACAGACGTTCGCGATGAATCGCGTCTCGCTGAAATCGAGCGTCGGCAAAATCTCGTCGATCACGACGTCGACACCGGGATTCTGCAGGCCGATGGCGTTGAGCATGCCCATCGGCGTTTCGTAGATGCGGTGCGGCGGATTGCCCAGGCGGGGCTCGAGGGTCGTGCCCTTGAGGCAGATCGCACCGACGTCGCGGTTCGAAAAACCTTCAACCCGGGTGTATTCCTCGCCGAAGCCGACACAGCCCGATAACAGAACGATGGGTGAGTCGAGCTCGAGTCCGCAGAAGCTGGTTTTTAGTCTGGCCTTATCCATGTCCCGGGATGCTTGATGTCTGGCAATGGCGTGCGATGATACCGCAACCATGTTCAGCATTATTCTCTTTCAGCCGGAAATCCCGCCGAATACCGGCAACATCATACGCCTCTGTGCCAACAGCGGCACGGCGCTGCACCTGATCGAGCCGCTGGGTTTCGAGCTGGACGAGCCAAGACTGAAGCGCGCCGGGCTCGATTATCGGGAGTTTGCCAGCGTCCAGTGTCACGCGTCGCTCGAGGAATGCCTCGCACAGCTCAGGCCGACCCGCGTGTTCGGGCTGAGCACGCGGGGGCGCCGAAATTACACTGAGCCGTCTTACCAGCCCGGTGACGCTTTCCTGTTCGGGCCCGAAACACGCGGCTTGCCGGTGGCCGTCCTGGAGTCGCTGCCGGTTGAACAGCGTCTGCGCATCCCGATGCTGCCGCACAGCCGCAGCCTGAACCTGTCGAATTCTGCCGCTGTGCTGTTGTACGAAGCCTGGCGGCAAAACGGTTTTGCCGGCGGCGGATAGGAACTACTCGGGCCGCAATGCCCGCGTCATGAGATTGCGCACGGCTTCGCGAGGCTGTACACCCTGGTAAAGGATGCGGTAGATCTCCTTGCAGATCGGCATCTCGACGCCCAGCCCCTCTGCAACCTCGTTAACTGCCGCCGCTGCCATCACGCCCTCGACCACCTGCTGAATGGCTTCCTGCGCCTCGCCGATGGTTTTACCACTGGCAAGCTGCAACCCCATGCGCCGGTTGCGTGACTGATCGTCGGTGCAGGTCAGCACAAGATCACCCATGCCGGCCAGGCCACGAAATGTGTCGGCCTGTGCGCCAAGCGCCACCCCCAGCCGGGTCATTTCCACCAGGCCGCGGCTGATCAGCGCGATCCGCGTATTTGCGCCAAACCCGAGCCCGTCGGTGATTCCGGCGCCGATCGCGAGGACGTTTTTGACCGCGCCGCCGACCTCGACACCGACCATGTCCGACGAGGTATACGCGCGGAAGTTTTCGCCGGACAGGCTTTCCGCGAGATCGCGGGCGAAACCCTCTTCATTGCCAGCGACGGTTAAAGCGGTGGGCAAGCCGGCACCGACTTCGGTGGCGAACGTGGGGCCCGACAGGACCGCCATGGCGTGTCGGTCTCCCAGCACCTCGGCGGCCACCTGGTGCGGCAGCTTGCCACTGTGCAGCTCGAAGCCCTTGGTTGCCCAGGCGATTCGCGCATCGCTGGCGAGCAGCGGGCGAATGCGGTTAAGCGTCTCGCGCAGCGCATGGCTGGGCACGACAATCAGAATATCGCGCACACCGTCCAGGCACTCTGTAATGTCGCCGAAAACGCGCAACATGTCGGGGAATGGAACGCCTGGCAGGTAGCGCGCGTTGACCCGGTCGCGCTGCATCGCGGCGACCTGCTCCTTATCGCGCCCCCACAGGCGCACGGGCCGGTCATTGCGCGCCAGTTGCAGGGCGAGCGCGGTACCCCAGGAGCCGGCGCCGATTACCGCGATCGCGGGCCGGTCGCTCATCGGGCCTAGTGCGCCTCTTCGCCCGCCGCGTCCTTTTGCTGCTGCAGGCTTTGGGCGTACAGCGCATCAAAGTTGATCGGCTGCAAAATGAACTCCGGGAAACCGCCACGCGAAACGACGCTCGCGACCGCCTCGCGCGCATACGGGAACAGCACGCTCGGGCAGAAGCTGCCAACCACATGCGCAAACTCGTCCTTTTCGTAGCCGGTGATCTGGAAAACGCCGGCCTGCTGAACCTCGACCAGGAACAGGGCGTCGTCGTCCTGCTTTGTTTCCACGGTGATTGTCAGAACGACCTCAAAGAGATTCTCCTTTTCCTTGATCTGTTTGTGGGCGCTGCGCAGGTTCAGGTTGCTGTGCGGCTTC
>DATCZF010000126.1:0-9535 GCA_036526055.1 Woeseiaceae bacterium | reverse complement strand
AGTAAAGCCAAGCAGCGGCTCGACCGCGCGCTGGATGCGCTGCAGAAACGCGGCAAAAGCGGGCAAGGATAACCAGAAGCACACGGCCTGGTTGACGGCTACGCAAAATTATTACGAAAACAGTGAATTATGTGGTATCTTGCGCATCGCGTTCGGCGGCAGTGCTAGTTTAGGACGCGCGTAAGACTCATCCTGTAGCGCAGGACACCCACCTGGAACTTTGAACATGATGAAAAAAATGATGGCTCTCTCGAGTATCATGGCGCTTGTGTCGCTCTATGGCTGTGGCAATTCAGGCGATTCGGCGATGGAGGCTGGCAGTAGCGGCTTCGTCAGTATTTTACTCACGGATGCGCCGGTCGATGATGTCACGGAAGTCTGGGTTCAGTTCACCGGTGTCGAACTCAAGCCGCAGAGCGGCAGCCCGGTGGAGTTTGTATTTGATACGCCCCGGGATATCGATCTGCTGACGCTGCAGAATGGCACAACGACCTCATTACTCCCGATGACCACCGTCGACACAGGGCCTTATGAGTGGATTCGCCTGATGGTCAACGCGGAGTTTGACGGTGTCTACGATTCCTATGTGATGACCGACACTGGCGAGCAACTGGAGCTGGCCGTGCCGAGCGGCAGCCAGAGCGGCCTGAGGCTGGTTAGCGGTTTTACAATTACCCAGAATCAATCAACCAACCTGGTGATTGACTGGGATTTGCGCCAGGCGCTCGTCAATCCCCCGGGGCGTCCCGGGCTGTATCTGCGACCGGCGCTGCGAGTGACGGATACCGCGGTTTACGGAACGCTGTTCGGAACCGTGGACGCCACGCTCGTCGAAGATGCCGATAACTGCAGCAACAACCCGGCTGAGAATACAGGCAGCGCTGTTTACCTTTACGAGGGTTCAGTGGACACGCCGGGAGATATAGGCGATGCGACGACACCTCCCTTTACGACGGCAACGGTGACGCAGAACAACGACGGTTTCTATGTCTACTCTTTCCACTATCTATCCATCGGCACCTATACGGCAGCATTTACCTGCCAGGCGAGCGACGACGTTCCCGATGTTGACGACACGGAAGAAGACGTTGTGTTTGCGGCGATGGGTGAAGCTACGATCAGCGAGCAGGGTGACGATCAGGAACTACCCTTTGGTCCCTGAGAACAATTTTACGTTGTTGTAAAAAGCAACGGGCCGGCTTTCGAGTCGGCCCATTTTTTTGTGGTCCGGGCGGGCGCTTCTCGAGATCCCGACCGAGGCGTATTCTTCGTTATCAACCCTTGCGTTTTTCGACGTCTCGGCCGCTCAGCAAATCCTCGATCGTGGGCGGCGGATGATCCGGTCCCATCTGGCCCGCTTTCAGGCGACCGATGTATTCATGGTATGCACGCATCGCCTGCCAGCCGAACACCAGGGTAATCGGTATGTTGGCGCAGACAAGGACGCCGGTTCCGACTCCCGTCAGGTTGTCCAGATCGGTGTCGGATTCGATCAGGCCGACGGTCGCGATTACGGCGAGCGCGAGGTAGGCGACCTTGTAAACCAGGACGCCTTTATCGCCGGCCAGGAAGACGACGCCCTGTTCGCCGTAATACGCCCAGGAGATCATCGTTGATACGGCAAACAGCCACGCAGCTAACGTGACGAGCCATTTCCCCAGTCCGGGCACCACGCTGTCAAAGGCTTTGCTCGTCAGGGTTGCGCCGATATAGGTCTTGTAGAAACCGTTGCCGACGATCGCGGGTTCGACCGGTCCGAAGAACGGTTCCCAGGTAATGTAAGCCGCGCCATTGTCATAGGTAACCATGCCCTCGATGCGATGTGTGTTGAAGCTGGTCTCGGCGTTGGTGTGCGCCTCGAGCACGAGAATCACTTTTTCACCGTCTTTCCAGTCGCCCGCCGGCGCCGGCCGTTTTTCGAATTGCCAGGTGCCCTCGACGTCTGCCACGGCCGGCAGGGTATCGAAGGCCACGTCGGGACCGCGGTTCCAGATACCGGTCGAGAGAATGATCAGCGCTGTAAATGTGCAGACGACGATCGTGTCGATAAACGGCTCGAGTCCGGCGACGATGCCTTCGCGAACCGGTTCGTCGGTCTTGACCGCCGAGTGTGCGATTGGCGAAGAGCCTTGGCCGGCCTCGTTGGAAAACGTTGCGCGCTTCATGCCATAGAGAAACGCGGATGCCGCCGTGCCGCCGATAAACGCCCCGGCCGATTCGGTGGGCACGAATGCCGACTTGATGATCAGCACGAACATCGACGGAATATCACTGATGTTGATAAACAGGACGACGAATCCGGCGATGAGATACAAGGCGCACATGAACGGCACCAGGGTGCCGGCGACCAGGCCGATGCGCTTGATCCCGCCGATGATCACGGCGCCCACCATCATCGCCAGCAAAATGCCGCTGACCCACGTCGGTACACCGAAGTACTCATTGGTCAGCTCCGCGACGTTCCAGGCCTGGAACATGTTGCCGCCGGTGATCGAGGAGATCGTCAGCGTGACGCAAAAAATCACGGCGACGATCGATGCCAGGGGCTTCAGGCGGGGGTGACGGTTCGCGACCGCCTTGGTTACCACCCACATCGGCCCGCCGTGCGGGTTGTCGGGGTCCTCCACGTTACGGTACAGCATCGACAGGGTGACTTCGGTGAGCTTGATGGCCATGCCCAGCACACCCACCACCCACATCCAGAAGATGGCGCCAGGGCCGCCAAGCGCGATGGCCAGGGCGACGCCGCCGATATTGCCGAGACCGACCGTGGCAGACAGCGCGGCCGACAACGCCTGGAAATGGTTGATCGCGCCGGGGTCGTTGGGGTCGTCGTAGATGCCGCGGACTACGCGCGGACCGTGCGTCAGTGCACGGTACTGGCTGAAGCCGCTCCAGACCGTGAACAGGATGCCGGTCGCGACGATGCCGAACATGACGTACTCATGCCAGAGAATGCCGTTTAGCGCAGCAAGAAATGTTCCAAAATCACCGAGATTATTCATCGCATCCTGTCTTTGAAAATGTTGCGCCTTGCCGTTGCATCTTGCGTGGCTACCAGGGGCGCGAAGCGGCGAGCGCTGCTGGCCTCACGCCATCGTTAGAATATAACCATTTGTTTTATATAATATTTAATCGTCTTTTGGGGCCGCTTCCATAATCGCCGTGACCCCCATGCCACCGGCCGTGCAAATGGAAATCAGGCCGCGACCCGAGCCTTTTTGCTGCAGCAACTTTGCCATTGTTGCAACAATTCTTGCGCCGGTTGCAGCAAAGGGATGACCGAGCGCGAGGCTGCCACCCTTGACGTTGATCCTGGCGGGGTCGATCGAGCCCAGGGCTTCGCTGCGGCCGAGGCGGTCTCTGCAGAATTCCTCGGATTGCCAGGCCTTCAGGGTCGCCAGTGTCTGCGCGGCAAAGGCTTCGTGAATTTCGTAAAAATCGAAGTCCTGCAGTGCCAGGCCAGCGTCCTGCAGCATTTCAGAGACCGCATAAGCCGGCGCCATCAGCAGACCTTCGGCATGCACAAAGTCGACCGCGGCGACCTTGGCAAACGTCAGGTAAGCCTGTACCGGAAGGTCTTTTGCGCGTGCCCACTCCTCGGTGGCCAGCAGGACCGCCGATGCACCATCGGTCAGTGGCGTGCTGTTGCCGGCGGTCATGGTTCCTGCCTCGCTGCGATCGAAGGCGGGTTTGAGGCGGGCCAGTTGTTCGAGACTCGTGTTCGCGCGCAGGTTGTTGTCACGCTCCACGCCATGGAAAGGAACCACGAGGTCATCGTAGAAGCCTTCATCGTAAGCGGCAGCCGCCTTGAGGTGGCTGGCGAGGGCGAGTTTGTCCTGGTCTTCGCGGCTGATTTGCCACTGTTTGGCGGTAAGCTCGGTGCTCTGCCCCATCGAGAGCTGGGTGCGCGGTTCCTCGACGCCCGGCAACAGGGGCTTGAAGTGCCGGGGATCGAATATGCCGAACCAGGGACGAATGCGCTGCCACGCGGTCTTGCCGCGATAGCTTCGCATCATCAGCCGCCGATAGCTGTCCTGATAGACGATCGGCGGATCACTCACGGTGTCCGTGCCGCCAGCAATGCCCGAGCTGATCTGGCCAAGTGCGATCTTGTTGGCGACCATGATGCAGGCTTCGAGACTGGTGCCGCAGGCGCGCTGCAGATCGACACCCGGTGTCCTGAGTGACAAACCCGAACTGATGACGGATTCGCGGGCCAGGTTCCAGTCGCGCGAATGCTTGATGACGGCGCCGAGCGCGACTTCGCCGAGCGTCTGGTTCCTGAGATCGTATTTTTCCACCAGGGCGGTCAGTGCCCCGGTCATAAGGTCGAGGTTGGAGCAGTCGTGGTAAGCCGTATGCGATCGACAGAAGGGGATTCGAATGCCACCGATGACTGCGACCCGCCTGGATGTTCCATCACTTAACATGATCCGTTTCTCCGCAGGTAAATTCCGCCGGGCAGGCAATGCGACTTTACACAATGTGCTCTGACTTCGAAACCATGCGTGTTAGAGTGGCGCGAAAACAGCAAGACAATCCTGCATGACCGCATTCAGCCACAACCTGAACGACTGGCGCATCGAGACGCGCTCACTGCTGCGCCTCGCCGGGCCGCTCATCATCAATTACCTGGCCATCGCCGGCATCAACTTCGCGGACGCGACGATGGCGGGCAGGCTGGGCGCGAAAGAGCTTGCCGCGGTCGCCGTGGGCGGCAGCGTCTGGATGCTCTGCTTCATCATTGCGCTCGGAATTCTCATGGCGATTTCGCCGATCGTGTCCAGGCACTACGGTGCGGGCAACCCGCAACTGATCGGCCGCTATACGCGCCAGGGCCTGTATCTCAGCCAGTTGATGGGTTTCGGCATGCTCGGCGCCTCCCGCCTGTTCGTCGACCCGCTGCTGGAATTCGTCGGCGTGGATCCCGGGTTTCGCGACATGACCGGGGAGTACGTCAAGGCGATCATGTTCGGCATGCCGGGAATGTGCGCTTACCTCGCGCTGCGTTTCACAACCGAGGGTATCGGCGAAACGCGCCCGGTGATGTACAGCTCGATTATCGCGCTGGTCTTGAATGTCACCGGCAATTACATCCTGATGTTCGGCAACCTTGGTGCGCCGGCCCTCGGTGCGGTGGGCTGCGGTATTGCCAGTGCCATTGCCATGACGGCGATGTTCCTGTTTCTGTTTATCTATATGTATCGCCATGCCGTTTACAAGCCGCTAAAGATTTTTGTGCGCGTGTCGCCAATGCATCCTGCGGTGCTGAAAGAAATCGTGGTGCTCGGCGCGCCGATCGCAGTGACCATCACCGCGGAAACGGGATTGTTCGCCGGCGTGTCATTGCTGATGGGAACGCTCGGCGCAGAAATCGCCGCCGCTCACCAGATTGCAATCAACTTTGCATCGACGATGTTCATGGTGCCGCTGGCGCTAAGTGCCGCAACCACGATTCGCGTCGGCCATGCGCTCGGCCGCCAGGATGCCGTCGGCGCGCGTTTCAGTGGCTGGGCAGGAATTATCGTGTGTGGCCTGTTCATGATGTGCTCGGCGATGTTCATGCTGCTGATGCGTGACGGCGTCGTCAGCCTGTACACGGATGACCCGTCCGTGCAGCACATCGCCATAAGCCTGCTGCTCATGGCGGCATTGTTCCAGGTCAGTGATGGTCTGCAGATTGGGGCAACTGCAGCCTTGCGAGGTTACAAGGACATGCGCGTGCCCATGTACCTGACGACGATTACCTATTGGGGACTGGCGTTTCCGCTGGCGTATATGGCGGCGGTGACTTACCGAATGCCGCCGTATTTTATCTGGGGTGGCTTCGTCATCGGCCTGAGTATCGCAGCGGTGGTGCTCGGCACGCGCTACTATATCGTCGCCAACCGGGTCGTGCGGGAGGGCCTCGCTCAGCCCTCCTGACCGAAGGACGGGGCGTCGCCGGACAGGTAGTCGTCTTCTTCCTGCGTGTTATCCCTGCCAAGAATCGAGTTGCGGTGCGGAAAGCGACCGAACTGCTGCACGATGTCGTTATGCAACTCGGCAAAATCTGCAAATGCCTCGAACGTTTCGCGATAGGTGGGCGAAACCACTTCGGCCAGTCGACGAAAAATCCGCGCGGATTTTGCCTGCACCTTGCGCGATTCGGCATGCTGCAGCGGCATGTAAAAGAAAACCCTCTCGATCGGGCTCAAGGGCGCGTCGGCTTTGGCGATGGCGCCCTCGACGCACAGTTTGAGCGCAATCCTGTCGGCGGAAAAAGCCGCGGCGGTGTTGCGATAAATGTTTCGCCTGAACTGGTCGAGCAGGATGATCAGCGCCAGCCGGCCACGCGAGCTTTGCGCCCAGTGGCCCAGTTCGCCAGCGCTGGCCCGGTCTACATGGCCACCAAAGGTCTCGCGAATTTCGTCGTCGAACGCCGGGTCTTCGTTGAACCAGGCCTCCATGCGCGCATCCAGTTGCGGCGCGGTTAACTGACGCTCCTGGAACCAGAAGGACAGGATACGGTCGATCGCTTGCTCGTCTTCGTCGGTCAGTGTCGAGCCGAGGCTTTCGCTGAGTAGTTTCGGCATGTTGGCTAGTCGCGTCGCTGTTTGCAGCGCCCGGCGTCACGCCGGCGCCAGGCTGATAAGATATCCAGGGTGCACTCTACCAGAACCGGCGGGGTCCTGGTTCTCCAGACCCTTAATTAAGCACAAGGACTGCCCAGTGAGAACAGCGTGGATATGCAGCGTGATGGTATTTTTCGTTGCCGCCTGTGGCGGTGATCCCGAAAGCCCTGAGCAGGCTGTCAGGCGCTGGCTGGAAGCCGGTGAAGCGGCCGCCGAGGCGCGTGATCGAGGGCTGCTGCTGGAGATGGTCAGCGCGAGCTATAACGACCCCAGGGGTAACGAGCGCGCGGATATCGATAAATTGCTGCGCCTGTATTTCCTGCGCGTCCAGGACATTGCGCTGAGCGTACATGTCAACGAGATCGTGCTGCATGCGGATACGGCCGCGAGCGTGTCGATCACGGTTGGCATGCTGGGCGTCCGCGGCAGGCTGGACAGCCTGACGGCTAATGCGTACCGGTTCGAGTTCGAACTGCAACTGGAGGGTGGTGACTGGCGGCTGATTGCTGCCCGCTGGGCGCCAATCGGCGACCCGCTGCTTTAAGTGGCCCCGTTGAATCGCCGGCCCGGCCCGGATTGCCGGGCGTGGCTGTCCTGGAGCAGTCGGCAGAGCTCCTCGGGGGTCGCGGCGAGGCTGTCTGCCCCGGCCGTACGCAGTTCCGCTTCGTCGCCGTAGCCCCAAAGGACGCCAATCGACTCCGCGCCAACGGTTTTCGCGGCATCAATATCCTGGGCCCGGTCGCCGATCATGATCATGTGCCTGGCGGGCTGGAGCTCGCGAATCTCCCGCAGCACATCGTGTTTTTTACGGCTCAGTCCGCAACCGTAAACACCGGCGAAGAACGGTCCGAGACAAAAATGCTCGATAACAAGCTCCGCGACGTCCTGGCGTTTGGCCGTCGCCACGTACAGCTGAAACCCGTTGCCGGCGAGATGTGCGAGGGCGTCCGTGATTCCCGCATAGAGATAGCTCTGTTTGTAGCCTTCGCTGTAATAAACGTCGCGATAGGCGTCGATGGCCACCTGCAGCCGGCCTGCGTCAGTGGTCTGTAACAGGTCACTGAAAATTTCGTCGAGCCGCGGGCCGATATACTGGCGCAAGGTGGCAAGCTCGCGGGATGGCATTCCGCATTTCACGATGGCGTGGTTGATGGCAGCGAGCAATCCCTCCGCAGGATCGTTCAGTGTGCCGTCCAGGTCGAAAACGAGCGTAGTCATCGACGTATTGTAAGGGTCGGCAGAGGAAAGACCAGTGCGCCGGTTTCAGGTTCCGGCGGTGGTGGGCAGGCGTACGGTAAAACACACGCCATTGTCGGTATTGCGCGCGCGTATCGTGCCGCCGTGGCCCTCACAAATCACACGAGCGATATACAGCCCCAGCCCGAGGTGCTCTGCAGTATCGCCGCCGCGTACTGTCACCATCGAGTCGAACAGGCGCGGCGCCAGGTGTTCCGGCAGCGGCGGACCGGGATTGCTGATGTTGATTTCCACGTGATCCTCGCCGACCCGCAGGTCGAGGTCGATACGCTCTCCGGCAGCGCTGAAGTCAACAGCATTGGCGATGAGTTTGTCGAGCATCTGCACCAGGAGCTCCGGGGCACCCTGGTACGGCAGCGCGTGCCCGGGTGAAGCATAGTGAAACATGCGTTCGGGGTAGGCATCCTCGTAGGCGGCGGTCGCTGCCGCGAGCAATGCATCGAGGTCGAACGATTCACGCTCCAGCTGTTCCACGAGCTCTTCGATGCGATTGGCTTCGCTCATCGCGGCGAGAATTTTTTGCAGTCGTCGCGCGCCGTCTCTCGCCCGCGCGGTGTATGCCGCCGCGGCCTGCGACTGCTGTTCCTGTTCCAGGTTGTCCAGCGATGAGGTAACTATGGTTAAAGGCGTGCGCATTTCATGCGACAGCTTGGATGCCAGTGTGCGCAGGTACGCATTGTAGCTGCCGAGCTGGCGCAGGACGTTGCTGAAGCTGCGCGACAGGTCGCCTATTTCATCGCTGGCGTTGCTGCTGGGCAGGCTGGTTACGTCAGTGCCGCGCTCGAGCGCGAGCTCCGCCGCGTCGCTGAGCCGTCGAATGCGTAAACTCAACCAGGTCGCGTACCCAAGCAGCGAGAGTGCAACGACGATGGTGGCCAACAGGGTGAAGCTCATGAGGCGTGCCAGCGCCTCGTTGGTCAGGCTGAGGATTTCACCGGTGCTCTGCTGCAAAATGACGCTGCCGACCACCGAGCCGTCGTGCACTACCGGCCGGGCAACGGCGATGATCGCGCGACCGGTATCCGCCGAACGAAACCAGTTGCTGGAACCGCGGCCCGAGAGTGCCGCACTGATGTAGGGCTGCTGCTCGCGGCCCGAAACGTCGGGCTCGGCCAGCCGGGCTTCCGAGCCGGGTTCGAGCAGCGCGTCGTAGGCGAGGCGCAGCCAGCCCGGTGCCGCCTCCGTTTGCGCCAGGGCCGTGTTGCCGCCCAGGCTGCCAGCCTGGGCGAGACGCCAGCCGGTGTGATCCGTAATGATCAGTCTTTGCCCGGGCTGCACGTAGCTTGCCGCCAGCTCGCGGAGCAACGCCGAGGAGGTTATGAAATGGCCCGGGACGGGCCCACCATAGTTCGCGCTGCGCACTGCCGCCCGATCGGGCCGCGCCGTGTTGTACACGGCGATGCCCAGTCGATCGCCGAGGAGCGACAACGGAATGCGCGCTTCCAGCTGGTAGCCTGCGGCCGTGTCCTGCCAGTACGCGCGAATACGCGTCTCGGGTGAGAGGTTGCTGCCATCGACACGCCAGACCGGCAGCGGGCCCGGCGCTTCCGCCGCAAACAGGAACCGAAGGCGCTCGCCCTCGCTACCCGGGCTGAGCAGTTCGACCTGGTCTGCTGCAGGCCTGTCAGCGGCGGCAATTTTTTCATAGCCCGTCGGCGTAT
>DATCZF010000125.1:0-5179 GCA_036526055.1 Woeseiaceae bacterium | reverse complement strand
CTGCGGGAAGAGCGCGCGGCGATAGAGAGCCTGCTCTAGGGGGTCAACACGCGCCATGGGTTTTCGGACCCGTGGCGCGAGCCGGCCCACAAGTGTTACGGTTCCTGTCGTAAACTTAACGGTAGTTCGGCGCGCTTGCGCGAACGACCAGGGCAGCGCTTGATAATCTCCTCAGACTATCGAGCCAGAAAGAGGATTAGCTCGTGGCAAGTTTTATCGTTAGCCTGTTTTGGTTCCTGTTGCTCGTCGGCGGCGCCATCTATCTCGCCTATCGTCGTGTTGACCTGCTGACATCGACGATTGCCACGGGCGCCGCAATCACCGCCTACACATTTTTCGGTGATGGATCCCTCCTCTGGAAACTATTCCTCTGGCTGCTGTTTGCCATCATCCTGATTCCCAACTTCATTGACTATCGCCGCGAAAAAATTACGCGGCCCCTGCTCAATATCTACCGCCGCATGTTGCCGACGATGTCGGATACCGAGCGGGAAGCGCTCGAAGCCGGCAGCGTCTGGTGGGATGGCGAGCTATTTTCCGGAATGCCTCAATGGGAAAAGCTGATCTCTCTGCCGGAACCCAAGCTATCCGCGGAAGAGAAGGCATTCTTTGACGGCCCATGCGAAGACTTGTGTCGCATGCTTAACGAGTGGGAGATCGTTAACGAACACGGCGACCTTCCGGAAGAAGTCTGGGCCTTCATAAAGAAGCATCGCTTCTTCTCGATGATCATTCCGAAAAAATATGGCGGTCTTGAATTTTCCGCCTACGCGAACGCAATGATCGTGACCAAGCTGGCAAGCCGCAGCGCGACAGCGTCAAGCACGATAGGCGTGCCCAACTCGCTCGGCCCCGCCGAATTGTTGTTGCATTACGGCACCGAAGAACAAAAGGATCGCTACTTGCCGGGGCTGGCCAGTGGCGCTGAAATTCCCTGTTTCGCACTGACGTCGCCGCAGGCCGGTTCGGATGCGGCCGCGCTGATTGATAATGGCGTGGTCTGCAAGGGCACATGGGAAGGGGAGGAAATTATCGGGATACGGCTGAACTGGGAAAAGCGCTATATCACGCTCGCACCCGTTGCCACCGTCCTGGGGCTGGCCTTCAAGCTGTATGACCCTGACCACCTGATGGGCGATAAGGACGAGTACGGCATCACCGCGGCCCTTATTCCGACGTCCACCCCCGGCGTCACCGTCGGGCGACGCCACAACCCGATGAGCATCCCGTTTCTCAATGGACCGACCACTGGCAAGGATGTTTTCGTGCCCCTGGATGCCATTATTGGCGGACCGGAAATGGCGGGCAAAGGCTGGAAAATGCTGGTCGAGCTGCTATCTGTCGGCCGGGCGATCACGCTGCCCTCGACTGGTTCGGGCGGCGGGCAGGCCGCAACTTACACGACGGCCGCGTACGCGCAACTGCGGCGGCAATTCAATGCGCCGGTGGCCAGGTTTGATGGCGTCGCCGAGGCGCTGACCCGAATAGCCGGCCGCACCTACATCATGAATGCGGCCGTATCCGTAACTTCGACGGCCATCGATCAGGGTGAAAAACCGGCCGTGCCGGCCGCCATTCTGAAGTACCACTGCACCGAGATGGCGCGCAAGATCGCGATAGATGCGATGGATGTTCATGGTGGCAAGGGCATCATGCTGGGTCCCAGAAACTACCTGGGGCGGGGCTACATGGCGGCGCCGATTGCGATTACCGTGGAAGGCGCCAACATTCTGACGCGCAGCCTGATCATTTTCGGGCAGGGAGCAATCCGCTGCCATCCCTACGTCTTGCGGGAATTACATGCCGCGCAGGATGAGGACCAGGAGCGCGGGCTGACTGAGTTCGATGACGCGCTGTTCGGTCATATTGGCTACGCGGTGAGCAACATGGCTCGGGCATTCTGGCTGGCGTTGACGCATGCGAAATTCAGTCACGTCCCGTTGAATACCCCCACCCGCCGCTACTACCAGAACATCAACCGCTACAGCGCCGCCTTCGCGCTCGCGAGCGACTTCGCCATGCTCACCCTCGGTGGCAAGCTGAAGCAAAAGGAACTGCTGTCCGCACGCCTGGGTGACATCCTCAGCTCGATGTACCTGGCATCTGCCGTATTAAAGCACTTCGAAGATCAGGGCAGGCGCGCCGCCGACCTGCCGCTCGTGGAGTGGTCGGTTCGCACGCTGATGTACGAGGCGCAGGAACAGTTGCACAGTTTTCTCAGAAACTTTCCGAACCGCCCGGTGGCGCATTTCCTGCGAGTGCTGATTTTCCCTCGCGGGCGAACTTATTCCGCGCCCGCGGATAAGCTTGTTGCCAGGATTACGGACCTTGTAACCACCCCGTCGGAAACGCGCGAGCGCCTCAGCTCTCAGGCATACACCACGATTGAGCCTGGCAACCCGCTCGGACTGCTGCAGAAGGCCCTGGTGCTCGGTGAAGAAATCGAACCCTTGCGACAAAAGCTCCGCCAGGCACATAAGGAGGGACTGCTTAAATCCGAGTACCTGCCGCTGCAAACCGAAGAAGCCGAGCGCGCGGAAATCATCAGCAAGGCTGAGGCAAAACTTCTGCAGGAATTCAATACGCAGGTTGCGGAGATCATCGCTGTCGATGATTTTGACCCGGCGGACTTCGGGCGGCGCGGCAAGACGGCCGCCCCGACGAGCGCAAAAAAAACACCGCCCAAGAAAAGAGCAAGCCGCAAGAAGAATAACGCTGACAAACCTGAAAACACGACATCCTAGGCCGAGGGGGAATGCGCAAGCTATTCGGACTGATCTATGAAGTAACGATTGACGTCGACAACGAGATACTCGAAGAGTTTGAGTTGTGGCTGGCAGATCACGTTGCCAAAATGTTGCGGCTCGATGCGTTTCGAGATGCCCAGGTACTCGACGGTGAACCGGTTGAGGCAGGCAGGGCACGTCGTATCGTGCACTATTTCCCCATCAGCGAAGCAGCACTCCAGGAATATTTCGACGCAGATGCCGCTCGCATGCGCCAGGACGGCATCGATCGATTTGGCAGCCGGTTTTCTGCGCAGCGCCGCGTTCTCAAGGATTCCGCCCTTCCCAGCGGCGCATCCCGACCGCTGCCCCATTGTCTCAATTGTGACGCCACACTGACCGGTCAGTATTGCGGCGATTGCGGACAACGCGCGCAAAGTCGCCTGATCAGTATTTGGGCGCTGTTGAAAGAAGCGTTTGGCGATTTACTGGAATTTGATTCGCGGCTTTGGCAAACCCTGGTGCCGCTGCTCCTGAAACCGGGGCATCTGACCCAGGACTACCTGCAGGGTCGCCGTGCCCGGTACATGCCGCCTTTCAGGATGTACCTCGTACTCAGCATTGTCTTTTTCATCGTGGCCTTTTTCGATTCCTCAAAGGTGTTCAATATCCTGTTTCCCGCAGCGGTGGAAACAACTGCAGCCCGGCCCGAACCCGCCGGGACGAACGAGGTGACCGAGGCGCACCGTCAACTCATCGACGACCTCCAGCTGGAGATGATTACGACGGATCCGGATACCGCACGAGCCCTCCGCGAAGGGCTGGACGACATTGGAACGCTGCCCAACGGAAATCAGGCCGTCATTCGAACGGACTGCAAAGACAGCGACCTTGAGGATGCGCCTGCATGGCTGAAAACGCGCCTGACTCCAGAACGGCTCAACGAAATCTGTGAGCGAGTCACACAGGATGGCGGCAAAACCCTGATCGCCGGCCTGCTGGATAATGTCCCCGCGTTCCTGTTCCTGTTCTTGCCGTTTCTCGCCCTGGTCATGAAGGTCTTATACCCACTGTCCAAACGTTATTACGTGGAACACCTGCTGTTCGTCATCCACCTGCATGCCTTCTTTTTCCTGCTGCTGACACTGGAGGTGCTGCTCTCCAGGGGCGCGGCATTGTTTGCCCTGCCCAACGTGGTCGAAGCGGTCGCTGCGACAATTGCTGTCGCCTACCCCCTGGTCTACACCTATAAAGGCATGCGGCGGGTCTACGGGCAGGGCCGGCTGATTACTTTTGCCAAGTACGCTGTCCTGGTGATTGCGTACGCGACTGGTTTCGGCATTATGATAGCGCTGGCACTTCTATTTACCGCCGTTTCGCTATAGCCCGGAATTTTTGGTATACAGCGATTCTGAATCACCGTAAGGAACCTGATTATGCGCAACTTGCGACTTGCTCTTATGCAGATACTTGCCCTGTCACTGCTGCTGGGGGGCATGCTCTCGGGTTGCGGCAAGCAGGAAGCGGCCACCTCACCGAAGGCCAATGCCGTGATCAGGCAGCCGGCGCCCGACGATGCCAGCGTATATTTTGTAACCCCTGCTGACGGCGCGACGGTGACATCGCCCGTGCGCCTGGAATTTGGAGCCGATGGCATGACCATCGTCGCAGCCGGCACGGAGCAAGCGTTTTCCGGTCATCACCACCTGCTGATTGACGTCGAACTGCCCTCCAGCGACCTGCCCATTCCCAAAGACGCCAACCATATTCACTTTGGGGACGGCAGCTTTTCCACCGAAATAAGCCTCGAACCCGGTCCACACACATTGCAGCTATTGCTCGGCGATCACCGGCATATCCCGCACGACCCGCCGGTGCTATCGAATCGAATCTCAATCACTGTAGAATAGTTCTCTTGAGCCCAGTCGCGGTCGCTACTAAAATCGCAGTGCTGGCCCGCTCAGGGCACAAGGATTATTAAGGCGCATGGTTTCTAAATCGATAGGCATAAGCGGGCTGGCCGCCTACGTCCCCCCTTACCGGGTATGGCTGGAGGACTGGTGCGACTGGACTGACAGTGATTGGCGGAAGATCCAGGAAGTGGTCGGCCGCAGCTTCCGCGTGCGCGGCCCTGAGCAAAGCGTATACACGATGGCGGCGACTGCCGTGCTGCGCCTGATCAACCAATACGATGTGGATCCGCGGCGCATCAAGTTCCTGGGCCTGGGCACCGAATCAAGCACCGATAACTCGGCCGGCGCCATTATCGTCAAGGGTATGGTCGACCTGGCTTTGAAAGCGCTGGGCAAACCGGCCATCGCGCGCAGTTGTGAAGTTCCGGAGTTCAAACACGCCTGTCTCGGCGGCGTTTACGGAATGAAAGCCGCTATTCGCCACCTCGCGTACGATGGTGGTGGCAGCCAGGCGATTGTCGTGTGCGCAGATATCGCCGA
>DATCZF010000124.1:0-13962 GCA_036526055.1 Woeseiaceae bacterium | reverse complement strand
CATTGCATTTGGGTTTCGCTGCACTTCGTTTTGCGTTGCATATTGCAGCCAGTCCTGCAAAACACTCAGGGGATTCTCTGGCAGCGTCGCAGGTAGACTTTTGACTGACATGGTTTTGCCTGTTCGTTAGAAACTCCCTGAATTAAAACCGGGATGGTCGCTGCGCGCAACTGTGCACATGGCTGGTTTCTCAACCGACGAACGTGCCACCGGCGCGACGCGGATCTGCGGCGACCTCAAAACCGGACTGCCGATCAAAAACAGCCGCCGCCACGCCGCCGAAGAACATGCCAATGTCTTCGTATTTGCGCAGCTGCCAATCCAGCGGGGGCAGTGAGACCCCGGGCTCGACCGATACGCGTGGCGCGTTCGACACAAAGTCGAGGTGCAGACGCGGATGACGGACTGCCGTCTCGAGTCCCATGCCGCATTGAATATAATTGACGAAAAACTGGTGAAGGGCGGTCGTGATGCGATCGGCGCCGGGAGAACCAGCAGCCATGACTGCGCCGTTATTGCGCGCGGTTGTGGGCGCCATGTTTGATGGCAGGCGAATTCCCGGTGGGCCCGCGAGCAAACCGGCGGAATTCAATTCCAGCTCGCCGATACAATTATTCAGCCAGATTCCTGTGCCGGGCGCCATTTCGCCCGAGCCATAACCGGCGGATGCGGTGATGGCACACGCAAGGCCTGACTCGTCGACAGCCGATGTATGCACGGTCGAGGCGGATGACCAGCGGCTGAGCAGCAGGCCGGAGCGCGCGGCTTGCAGCAGGCGCGAAATTTCCGCCGCCGCATCATCCGCGCCATTGAACTGACTGCTTCGATACTGCAGGGTTGCATACTGCACGTCGATCAGGCGGCGGATTTCACGCTCCGTCCAGGTCGCAAATTTCTCGTTGCCAAAAGCGAGCAGCATCGCGGCCAGCATGGCACCGCCAATTGCGGGCGCCGGATTCGTTGCAATTTGCCAGTCGCCGATTTCCACGAGCAGCGACGGCCTTGCTACAGGTGAATAAGCGGCGAGGTCCTCTCGGGTCAGCATGCCGCCGGTTTGCTGAATGAAATCGGCAATCGCATTACCGAGCCATCCCTTGTAGAAGACCGCTGAACCTTCGCTGGCAATGGCCGCCAGGCTATCCGCCAGGTGCGGCACGATGATGCGCTCGCCCGGGCCGCGCAGCTCGCCGTTGTCTCGATGTAAAGCGCGAAATCCGTCTTCACTGTGACCGAAAATCGACTTGCCGGAATATTCCAGGTAATGGTGGCAGGCGCTCGATAGCGGAAAACCGTCACGGGCAGCCGCTATGCTTCCGGCAAACAAGTCCTGCCAGCGCGCATTGCCATAGCGTTGCCAGGCGAGATCGATTGCCGCCAGTGCGCCGGGCACGCCGACCGAACCGGGGCCGATGATCGTGCGCACGCCCCCGCCGTATTCCATCTCGACCTCGATACCGCCACGACCCAGTTCGGATTCAGGTAGCGCGAGTCCCGGCGTGTTGACGTTGCCATCGATCGTGACCGGCTGCTCGCCGGGCTTCCAGATGCTGACGTAAGCGCCGCCGGCAAGTGCGCATACGCCCGGTTCGGTATTCATCGTGAGCAGTGATGCCGCTATGGCACAGTCAACAGCATTGCCTCCCGCTCGAGCGATCTCGCGAGCGGCGTCTGCGGCCAGCTGTGATGTTGTCGCTACGGCAACGCGGGTCATCTTTTTAGCAACTCCTGTTCCGACGACGCTGCAACCCTTGTTTATCACATTAGCACGGGGTCTTCGCCGTTTCGAAGCGGTTGTCGGAAGTTGGCTGCTCACTGTGTCGAGTGATGCCGGAAGCTTTCCTGGCAGATTCAGGTTTCGTTCATAAAACACAGTAAAAACAGTAGCTTGAATTCATGTCTCGTTCAGGCTGCCGGGGCTAGGCTGCAGGCAGGCTGGTAATCAATGAGGAGGCCGACATGAACAAGTTAAATTTCAAGCTGATGGCGGGAAGCCTGTTATTGCTGGCGTCGATGCTGCCGGTGAAAGCAAATGCAAGTGACTCTGCGCTCGTCGGCCTGCACCTGGTCGAGCGGGTCGACCACCGGGTGTACCGCGACTATGGTCACGATTACCGTGCACCCCGCTGGATCAGGCGGGACCATGAATTCATGCACTGGTATGACAACAGTCATTACCGACATCGACACAGCATCGACTGGTACCGCTTATTCGAAATCTATCTGCATGAAGTGGAGCACAGGAGATACCGCAAGTACGACAGGCGCCATCGTTACGACTACGATCATCATTACCGCTACAAGAGCAGGCATCGCGACCGGCATCGCTGGCGGCATTGATCGCGGTCCATGCAACGCTGACCTGATGTCGTCGAGAAGCGGGCCCGGGGCTTCCCCCGGGCCTGTTCGTGCTTGCTCAATAACCGCGGTGCCTGTAAAAAGGCAGGCATTCTAGGACTACGCCACATCGTTATTGAGCTTGCTCATGGACCTCTTTGAATTAAGGCAGCAACTGTCGTTGCTGGATACCCAGCTACTCGAACTGATCGCGCAACGCCAGCAAATCGTCGCAGAAATCGGACGGGTGAAGCTGGAGGACGGACGATCTACTCGAGACTTCAAGCGCGAGAAAGAGGTGCTCGACCTCGCGCTCAGGACCGCAGCCGACATCGGCATCGATCCGGAGCTTGCGGAACAGATCATGCGCCTGCTGATTCGCTCGTCTCTGGCTAACCAGGAGCGTGATCGAGTCATTGCCGAGGGCAAGGGTGACGGCCAGCGCGTGCTGGTGATCGGCGGTGCGGGCAAGATGGGTGGATGGTTTGTCGGCTTTTTTCGTTCACAAGGCTTCGATGTCTCGGTTGCCGACCCGTCTTGCAAGGAGGCATCGGGCAGGTTTTCCGATTGGCGACAGGCGGGACTTGATTACGACGTTATCGTGGTCGCGGCGCCGCTCGCGATTTCCGGAGAAATTCTTGCCGAGCTTGCCGAGCTGAAACCTCGCGGCCTCGTATTCGATATCGGTTCGTTGAAATCTCCACTGAAAGACGGGTTGGAAAAATTGCGCCGGGCGGGTTGTGCAGTAACCTCGCTGCATCCGATGTTTGGTCCGGATACGCGACTGCTTTCCGGGCGACACCTGATTTTCGTTGACGTGGGAGATGAGGAGGCGACGGCGAAAGCGAAAGCGTTGTTCGCCTCGACCATGGTCGAAGGGCTCGACATGAATCTTGACGACCATGACCGCCTGATTGCCTATGTACTCGGCCTGTCGCATGCGCTGAACATCGTTTTTTTCACGGCACTGGCAGAGAGCGGCGAGGCCGCGCCGCGACTGGCGCAACTATCATCCACGACCTTCGACGCGCAGCTGATGGTGGCGGCAAATGTGGCGCGCGAAAATCCCAGGCTGTATTTCGAAATCCAGAATCTCAACCGCTTCGGCATGCAGCCTCTGCAGGCCTTGCGGGACGCTGCGGAGCGGGTGCACGCGCTCGTCGCCAATGGCGACGAGCAGGGTTTTGTGGAAATGATGCAACAGGGACGGGAGTACCTCGCCCAGCGCCAATAAGTCGCGGCGCCGACCGGTCGAGCGCCGGAAAATTAATGATGGCGGGCCCTGTGGGCTTATGTGATAATGAGAATCATTATTATTTAACACTCTTGAGGACCCGTTTTGATGATGTCGTATTTCGGTATGGCCGGCAGACTGATGCTGGTCTCGCTTTGCGTCCTGTTGCTGAACGCCTGTGGCGAAACGGCAAACGAAACCCCGGCGAGCGATCCACTGGTCGTCTACTCAGCTCGCGCCGAGCACCTGATAAAGCCGATGTTCGAGGCATATACCGCCAAAACCGGCGTGCCGATCGTGTACACGACGGACAGCGAACAGCCCCTGATTCAGAAACTGCTGGCCGAAGGCAAGACCACCCCGGCAGACATCCTGCTTACCGTTGATGCCGGCAACCTCTGGTACGCGGCGGAGCAGGGTGTGTTTCAGCCCGTCGAATCTGACACCCTGGCAAAAAATATTCCGGAACATTTACGCGACTCAGGCAACCGCTGGTTCGGCCTGTCTGTGCGCGCGCGCACGATCGCTTATAGCAGCGACCGGGTTGATCCCGCGCGGCTTGCCGACTATGCGCAACTCGCAAATCCCGAGTGGCGCGGCCGGTTGTGTCTGCGGACATCGACCAAGGTCTATAACCAGTCGCTGGTCGCGATGCTTATCGCGCAGTTCGGCGAAGCCCGGACCGAGGAAATTGTCGCCGGCTGGGTCGGCAACCTCGCAACGGACGTGTTCAGCAACGACACCAAGTTGCTGGAGGCAATCGTGGCCGGCCAATGCGATGTTGGCATCGTCAACACGTATTACTTTGGTCGCCTGCAGGAAACCGATCCGCGAATACCGGTAGCCCTGTTCTGGCCTGCCGCAGCCAGCGGCGGTGTGCATGTCAATGTCTCCGGCGGCGGTGTTACCAAATATTCACGACGCACAAAGGACGCGGTAAGACTGCTGGAGTGGCTGTCATCGGCGGAGGCGCAGGCGTTGTTTGCAGGCCTGAACCTGGAATACCCGGCAAATCCCACGGTCGGCACGGATCCGCTGGTGGCGAGCTGGGGATCCTTCAGCGCAAGCCCGATTAATGTTGCCAGGGCCGGCGAGCTGCAGGCCACAGCCGTGAAGCTGATGGATCGGGCCGGCTACCATTAGGGGTCGCGGCGGTCATGGCGGCAACATCGAATAAAGGGCTTTCCGGGCTGACGGCGCGCGAGCCTCATCACGGCGCCGTCAGCGCCGGCAAAACGCCGTGGCGATTCATAGTTGCAGCTATCGCATTGATCGCAGCAGCACCCCTGATGGTGGCGCTGGGCTCCCTGTTCGCCGGGGATGCCGATACCTGGGCACACCTCGTGATGCACGTGTTGCCGGAGGCCACCGTCAACACGGCGTTCCTGGTCGCGGGCGTGGCCGGTATCACTTTTGTGCTTGGTGTCAGCCTCGCCTGGCTGATCGCGGTTTGCGATTTTCCGGGCAGATCGTTTTTTTCCTGGGCACTGTTGCTGCCGATGGCAATACCCGGTTACGTGCTGGGTTTTGCGCTGCTTGCGCTGTTCGAATATACCGGGCCGCTACAGACATCATGGCGAGATCTGTTTGCAGATATTCCGTTTCCGGGTCTCGGCAGTCGCGGTGCCTCGATCGTGACCCTGAGTCTTGCGTTGTATCCCTATGTCTACCTGATCGTCAGGGAAGCGTTTTCATCCCAGGGCGTGCGCGGGCTCGAGGTCGCGCAAAGTGTCGGCATGTCGTCCAGCGAGGGATTCTTCCGCGTGTCCCTGCCAATGGCGCGACCCTGGGTGGTCGGTGGTCTCAGCCTGGCGGTCATGGAATGCCTTGCGGATTTTGGCACCGTGAAGCTGTTCAATTATGAAACCTTTACGACCGCGATTTACGAGGCATGGTTCGGCCTGTTCTCGCTGCAGGCCGCGCAGCAGTTGTCACTCGTTGTGGTCGCATTCGTATTGCTGGCACTGCTGGCGGAGCGTCGTGCCCGCGGACATGCACAGTTTGTCAGCCAGGGAGGCTCGGCGACGCGCCGCCGCCTGTCGCTCAGCGGAATGCCGCGCGTTGGCGCGGTGCTGTTGTGCTCCCTGGTGCTCGGAATAGCGTTTGTTGCGCCGACCGCCCAGCTGGTGGTTTGGGCGATCGAGTCGCTGGGAACGGAGTTCGAGGCCCTCTACGGCATTTACATTCGCAACTCGCTGCTGCTTGCCACGATGGCCGCCATCCTGATCCTGACGTTTTCGCTGTTGCTGAGTTTTGCTACCCGGAATTCCGGTGACGCTATCAGCGGCATCCTGGCGAGGCTTGCGACGGTCGGCTATGCCATTCCCGGAACGGTACTCGCGGTTGGGTTCTTCGTGCCGGTCGCCTATTTAAGCCGTTTCCTGACCGGCGTTTTCTTTGGCTTTGAAGAGCCGACGGGCGTCGTGGCATTGCAGGGCGGGTTGCTGGTCATCCTGCTCGCCTACTCGGCGCGTTTTCTGGCTGTCGCGCATAACCCGGTGGACAGCGCGATGCAAAGGATTCGACCAAGCATCGAGGATGCCGCACGTGGCATGGGTGTCGCAGGCCTGTCCCTGTTTCCCAGGCTTTATCTGCCCATTCTGCGTCCGGCGCTGCTGACGGGTCTGCTGCTGGTCTTCGTTGATGTCATGAAAGAGTTGCCCATCACGTTGATGACCCGACCATTTGGCTGGGATACGCTGGCTGTCAGGGTTTTTCAATTAACCACGGAAGGCGAGTGGGAACGAGCCGCATTGCCCAGCCTCGCGATCGTCGCAGCCGGCCTGATTCCCGTTATCATCCTGTCGAGGCGGAGTCACTGATGCTGGAAATTAGCAATCTGTCCCATCATTTCGACGGGGTTACAACGCTGGACGACATTACCCTGCGGCTCGACAAGGGGCGCATTGGTTGCATTCTCGGCCCCAGCGGCAGCGGCAAAACGACCCTCTTGCGCTGTATTGCCGGCTTCGAACGAACAGACCGCGGGGAAATTTTCGCAGCGGGTCAGCTGCTGAACCAGGATAGTTTCCATGTGCCGCCTGAGAAGCGCTGCATCGGCATGGTGTTCCAGGACTATGCGCTGCTGCCGCACCTGACCGTGCTCGATAACGTCATCTTTGGCCTGCGTGACCAGTCACGGGACGAGTCTCGCCGGCGCGGAATGGAAATGCTGCAACGAGTCGAACTCGGCGGCCTTGCCGATCGTTTTCCCCACCAGTTATCCGGCGGTCAACAACAGCGTGTGGCAATCGCGAGGGCCCTGGCGCCGCGGCCTCACCTGTTGCTCATGGACGAGCCGTTTTCGAACCTCGATGCGAGCATGCGTAACTCCCTCGGCAGGGAGATTCGCGAGTTATTGCGCGAGCTTGAAGCAACCACCCTGAT
The DNA here is from genome assembly GCA_036526055.1 of Woeseiaceae bacterium. GTDB lineage: Bacteria > Pseudomonadota > Gammaproteobacteria > Steroidobacterales > Woeseiaceae > JAHEFE01. Next base: position 7,007 of record DATCZF010000124.1, on the reverse strand, counting down.
CGTTACCCACGACCATCATGAGGCATTCGCGCTGGCGGATGACGCGGGCGTACTGGAGGGCGGCAGGTTGCTGCAATGGGACACTGTCTACCAGCTCTACCACCGGCCAGTGAATCGGTATGTTGCCGAATTCATTGGCCAGGGCGCCTGGCTGCCCGGCCTGGTAACGAAGCATAATGTTGTGGAAATCGAGCTCGGGCTGGTAACGGGATCGATGAAAGAGTCTCTCCCGGTCGGAACCCGCGTTGACCTGTTGCTGCGGCCCGATGACGTGGTCCATGACGATGCCAGCTCACTTCTGGCAAAGGTCGTCGAAAAAAGCTTTCGAGGATCCGAATTCCTGTACACGCTCGAACTGCCCAGCGGAGCAAGGCTGATTTCGTCGGTGCCCAGCCACCACGATCACCACATCGGCGAAATGATCGGTATTCAGCTCGAGACGGATCACATGGTTGTTTTCGAGAAACCTGTGACCGACTAGGCTGAATGCCGGCTGCGGCTCATCAGTATCAGGAAGAGTGGCACGCCGATTACCGCCGTCAGTGCACCTACCGGCAGCTGTCGCGGCGCCAGGACCGTCCTCGCGAGCGTATCGGCAACGACCAGCAATATGCCGCCACCGATCGCCGAGGCCGGCAGGACGATGCGATGATCGCTGCCCAGCACGAGCCGCACCAGGTGAGGCACTACCAGGCCGACAAAGCCGATGGCCCCTGCCGTGGTGACGGCAACCGCGGTGGCCAGCGACGTGGTCAGGAAGATTGCCAGCCGGAATGGGGCGACCGGCAGCCCGACGATCGCGGCCTGCAATTCGCCGCGCGCGAGAACGTTCAGGTGCCTTGCGACCAGCAGGCCTCCGATGACCAGGCCGGCCAGTAGCCACAGGCTGCGCGCCGGTGAATAGGCGAAGCTGAAGTCTCCCATCAGCCAGAAAAGCATGCCGCGCAGACTCTGGTCCGGGCTCAGCGCGAGTAGCAACGTTGTGGCAGCGGTGAAGCCGGCGGCGAGAACGACGCCTGTCAGCAGGAGGCGGGTTGGCGTCCAGCTTCCCGTGCCGGTAGCGATCACGAAAACCAGGGCCATGGCCCCCAGGGCGCCGCCGAATGCTGCAAGATCCACCGCGGAACCGCCCCATCCCAGCATCAGCCCGAGCAATGCGGCAACCGCCGCGCCGCCGGAGCTGCCGAGTATGTAGGGCTCGGCAAGCGGGTTGCGCAACAACACCTGCATAAGCACGCCGGCAATCGCCAGCAAGCCGCCGACGGCAAAAGCGGTAAGTGCGCGCGGCAGTCGCAGTTCGAGAATCAGGGTGCGCGCGTGTTCTGTCCCGCCGCCGGCCAGTGCCGCCAGGCTGTCCAGCCAGCTGATATCCGCGCTGCCCGTAACGACTGACAGGAGTAGCGCGCACAGGGCAGCAATGGTTAACCCGCCCAATGCGAGGGCGAGACGTGACAGGGTCAAAGGACGCCTCCTTGGTTTGCTGCAAGGCTAATCAAAGCAGATGCAGTGCACAAGCACAGGCGGGCCCGTGCATGTAGAATGATGTTCAGGAAAGTAATTAACGCATTTATGGATACGGACTGCATTGACCCGGAAGGATATCGCGCCAACGTCGGCATTATCCTGACCAACAACGAGAACAAACTGCTGCTGGGCGGACGAATTGGCGCCAAGGGCTGGCAGTTTCCCCAGGGAGGCCTGCACGCGGGCGAATCCTCTGAGGAAGCTATGTTCCGCGAATTGCGCGAAGAAGTTGGCCTGGCGCCGAATGACGTGGATTTGCTCGGTTGCACCAGAGACTGGCTGCGCTACCGCTTGCCGGACCAGTTCATCAGGAAGAAAAGTGAGCCCCTGTGTATTGGCCAGAAACAGCGCTGGTACATGTTGCGCCTGATCGGGGATGACGAGCGCGTGCAGCTGGACAAAAGTGACAGTCCCGAATTTGACCGCTGGCGCTGGGTGGATTATTGGCGACCGGTTAACGAAGTCATCTATTTCAAACGCCGGGTCTACGCACTGGCGCTTCATGAGCTTGGTCCGCTCATTTACGAAGAGGGCGTGCCGGCCCGCCCGCGCTGGTGGCCCAGGCGTTGGCGAGTTGTCTTCGATAAAGACATAAAACGGCAACTCGGTGTCGATGCCGACGGCGGTTGAGCCAGGCGGCAAGGTGGCACATCGATTCGCAGGTACTTCCGTCAGCTGGCGCTGGCACGTAACATAGCGGCTCCCAATCCCCGGCAAAGGTCTATGGCGGCGAACAAACGCCCGGCAAATTCACACGGCAGACTGCGGCCCTGGCTACCCAGGATGGCACTGGTTCTGGCTTTGCTGCTGTGCGGGTTCCTGTTGTACGAACTGGGGCGTATCCAGGCGGGCTTCAATATTCTCGAAAGCGCCGAAAATCGCCGCGTGCTCGAGCAACGTATTGGTGAACTGGAGGCTGAGGTCAGCGGGCTCAAGCAGAAGATCGTGTTGCTGGAGACCGATGCGGCGATCGATGCGCAGAGCTACCGGGAAGTCGAAAAAAGGCTCACCGCGCTGCGCAACAAGGTTCAGGAACAGGTGGAGACCATTGAGTTTTATCGCGGCATCGTCGCTCCGGACGACGGGCAGAGGGACCTGAGAGTCCAAAGTCTGCGCCTGGCTGCGGGTGCGCAGGAGGGCCGTTATGTGCTCAGGCTTGTCCTGGTTAAGACGCTGCGCAACGATGCGATCGTAAAAGGCACCATCGATATGCGCATCGATGGCAACGCTGCCGGGTCCGCGGCCAGCATTGATGGCGCCGCGCTTTACGCAGGCGAGCAGCCTGACGCGTGGAGCTATTCGTTCCGCTATTTTCAGAATGTCGAACGTGAAATTGCATTGCCCTCGGGATTCATCCCGGAGACAATCAATATCGATCTGCGATCCCGTACCAAGTCGGTCACGGATGTCAGTCAGAGCTTCCCGTGGCGGGTGGAGCAGCCTTAGGAGTAAGGAATGTTTGGTCGAAAAAACCGCAAGCACACGGTGATCAATTCGCTGGTAGGGCAGGAAACGGTAATAACCGGTAATCTGCATTTTGACGGTGGTTGCCATATCGATGGTAAGGTGATCGGCAACGTCACCGCTGATGCGAAGAGCAATTCGGCACTGAGTATCAGCGATAACGGCAGCGTCGAAGGAACTGTGAGCGTGCCCTTCGTAACGCTGAACGGGATCGTCAAGGGCGATGTGAGTGCCCAGGAGCGGGTGGAACTCGGGCCGACGGCGCGCGTCGTCGGAGACGTTTATTACAACCTCATCGAGATGGCGATCGGCGCCGAAATTAACGGTAAACTGGTGCACCAGCCTGATGGACCGGTTGCAATGCTGGAAAAAACAGTGAAAATTGCCCCTCCCGATACTTCGGGCGATCAGGCATAGTCGGAACCAACACCAGAGAGCTAATGATGCAAGAAATTCAAAACGCAGGAACCCCCAGGCCACCGGTACCGCTGGTATTTACCGAGGCGGCAGCAAAAAAGGTCGGCCAACTGATTGAGGAAGAGGGCAATCCCTCTCTGAAGTTGCGCGTGTACATTTCGGGCGGCGGTTGTTCCGGCTTCCAGTACGGCTTTACATTCGATGAGAAAATCGAGGATGGCGACACACAGGTCGAAAACCTCGGCGTAACTCTGCTGGTCGACCCCATGAGCGTCCAGTACCTGATGGGAGCCGAGATCGATTACAAGGAAGACCTGCAGGGCGCGCAATTCGTCATTCGTAACCCGAATGCCGCTACAACCTGTGGTTGCGGCCAGTCATTTACCGCGTAAATATCGCGAACTAGCCGCTGCCGGCGGCAATACATCCCTTATCCCGCGAAGCAGGTCCCCAGGACCGCGGCCGCGCGCGCGCCGGTAACAGCAGGCAGGTTGCCGGGCTGGCCCTTGATGCAACGCATGGCAAGCCAGGCAAATGCGCAGGCCTCTACCCAGTCAGGATCAAGGCCACACTCCGTGGTCGTTGCCACATTGACCGGCGCGAGGACTTGCGCCAGTCGCTGCATCATCTGCCGGTTATGGACTCCGCCGCCGCAGACAAAGATCTCGCGGGTTGCAGCGGCATGGTCCCTGACGGCGTTAGCGATACCGAGCACCGTGAGGTCCGTCAGGGTTGCAAGCACGTCGGCATCACCAAGTTGTCGGTTGGCCGGAATGAGTGGCCTTAGCCAGTCCAGGTTGAAATGTTCCAGCCCGGTGCTTTTTGGGGGGCTGCGGCGAAAATACGGATCGGCCAGGGCGGCCTCGAGCAATTCTTCGCTGACCTTGCCCGATGCGGCAAGTTTGCCGTCCGCGTCGAATTCCATGGCGCAGTTTTCCCGGGTCCAGGCATCCAGCAGTGTATTTCCCGGGCCGCTGTCGAAGCCGGTAACCGCGCCATCATCGGCGGGGAGCACCGTCAGGTTCGCAATGCCGCCAATGTTGACGATGGTTCGGTTGCTGCCAGGCTTGTGAAACAGCCACTGGTGAAATGCGGGGACCAGCGGCGCCCCCTGCCCGCCAAGTGCGATATCGCGACGCCGAAAGTCGGCGACGGTGAGTATTCCCGAACCTGTAGCAATGAGATGCGGGTTGCCGATCTGCAGCGAGAACGGCCTGTCGCTATTCGGCTGGTGGCGTATGGTTTGTCCGTGGCTGCCAATCGCCGCAATGTCGGCAGCCTCTTCGCCAGCGGCCGTAAGCAGCTCGTGAACCGCGCCGAGAAAACACTCACCTACCCAATGGTCGAGGCTGCCGATTTCGTCGATTGCAACGGCGGCTGGCCTGGCGACAAGCTGTAAAAGGCGCTGTTGCAGCTCTGCCGGGTAGGGGGTGGATACAGCGTGCAGCAACTGGCAGCGATTCTCTGCCAGCGAGACCAGCGCGGCATCTATGCCGTCCATGCTCGTGCCGGACATCAGGCCAATATATAGGTCAGTCATTGCCAGTCACGTCAATCTGCCGCAATGGCAGTCAGTCAGCTGCTGTCGCCAGGGAAGCTGCGAACCGCTTGCTCTTGAATTGTTCCAACTCATCGAGCGCCGGTCTGGCGGCGGCGAGGAACTGCTGCTTGTATTCAGCCTTGATCGGGTCGGCATCAGGCAATGCGACCGTTCGCGGGTTTCTGTGTACGCCGTTCAGCCTGTATTCGTAATGCAGGTGCGCAGCGGTCGCCAGGCCGCTCTTGCCGACGAAGCCGATTACCTGTCCCTGTTTTACGCGCTGCCCGTACCTGGCGGTTTTCGCAAAACTCGACAAGTGGGCATACAGGGTGGTGATGTTTCCGCCATGTTGCAGGATCACCGTATTGCCATAGCCGCCCTTGGTGCCGCGATGAATAATCTTGCCGTCTCCTGCCGCATAAATTGGCGTTCCGGTCGGTGCAGCGTAGTCAACGCCGCGATGGGCGCGAATCGTATTCAGGATCGGATGTTTGCGCTGCGGATTGAAGCTCGAACTTATACGGGTAAAGTCCACTGGCGCCCTGATGAACGCCTTCCTGACGCTGCGCCCTTCGGGCGTGTAATAGTCGGCCCTGTTTTCTCCGTCGATGAAACGGACGGCCTGGTAGGTGTCTCCATCGTTTAGAAATTCCGCCGCGATAATTTCACCGTTCTTGACGTACTCGCCGTCCTGGTAGATCTCTTCGAACAGAACGTAGTATTCGTCGCCGCGCCGAATATCGAGGACGAAATCGATGTCCCAGGCGAAAATGCCGGCGAGATTCATGACCAGGTTGTCGGAAAGACCGGAGCCGAGCGCGCTCTCGAACAGGGATGTTTCAATGCGGCCGTGCGCGACACGCCGGCGTATCTCGATCGGACGGTCGACAATCTGCGCCTTGAACCCGCCTTCCTCGCGAGTAACCAGCAACGATGAAGTCAGGTCGAGGTCGTGGTAAAGCTCGACGATACGGCCATCGTCATGGCGTACTTCAAAGTTGTCTCCCGGGTTAAGCCTGCGCAGGTGCGGGGCAACTTCGGGCAGCCGGGCAATTTGTATGAGGTCGCCAATGTTGAGCCGGTTGCTGCGAAACAGTCCATCCATCGTATCGCCGCGCCCGATTGTCAGGTTGACTGCAGTATAAGGGGGTTGCGGACCGACGCCTCGAGCCAGCCTTTCCGGGATCGCTATGGGGTCGAAGGGCGGATAGAAATCGGCGGCTCCCGGCTCTGTCGTTGCGGTAGCGGCGACTTCCCTGGCCTCGGCCTCAATCGCCGGCTCGCTTCCCAGCACGACAAACAGTGAGAGACAGAGCAACGGCAGCCCAAGGCCGAACACGAACCAGCGCAATGCATGGGGGTTCGGCGGTTGCCGGCGTGGTGACGGTTTGTAATCGTGCAGTAGCGGGCTCGCCGGCCGGTTCAAGGTTTTATCTCCCCGAGATGCAATCACGCGGTACTGTACAGCCAAGCCCGTGGAACGTCAAAGAAATCTGTTAAAAATTAGACTGTTAAAAGGCTTTTGCCGGTCAGTCAAAGGCACTTGCCGAAGGGCCGGGAGCCGGTTCGGCAATACTCGCCGCGAGACCTGTTCGCGGGCACCCGGTCGGGCCCTGCCGCCACAGCGGTTATCGCCCCGGCAGGTTACTGCGCAAATGAATCGCAGCCGCGTTATGATTCCGGCCTGAGCTGCGGCGGTACGCTCGCCTTGAGAACGGCAGCGGGCCGCTGAATGACAACACGTGCGCATACACCGTCGGTGGCAGCGACGGGGCGACTTTTAAGAGCAACAGATCAATCAATGAGTAAAAAGAACGCTGAACAACTGGCCGAGCTTGCCCGTGGCACCGATGAGATTCTCCCCGAGGATGGCCTGGCCGCGAAACTGAAAAAGGGCAGGCCGCTGGTAGTCAAAGCCGGTTTTGACCCGACGGCACCTGACCTGCACCTGGGACACACCGTGCTCATCAATAAGATGCGACAGTTCCAGGAGTTCGGTCACGAGGTCGTATTTTTGATCGGTGATTTCACCGGGATGATCGGCGACCCCAGCGGCAAGAAT
>DATCZF010000123.1:0-2153 GCA_036526055.1 Woeseiaceae bacterium | reverse complement strand
AGCAAACCTGCGGTGAACAGGGTCACCGGGTAACCGGTCGGCAGCAGGGCCGGGCCGAACACGCGCACTGCGACCCCCAGTAACAACGCGATGTAGGCCACGACTATCGTGGTATTGACGCTGAGCGGCCGACCCGTGTGGCCAAGAGACGCCCGCGTCATCACGGCGAGGATCATCGTACCCGCGGCGCCCGCGGCCAGCGCATGTTGCCAGTGACCCGCCCAGGCAACCCCGCCGCCGACGAACAGGGCCCGCATCGCCAGCCCGACTGGCAGCCACAGGTAAGCGAGGTGCAGAATCCAGACGATCGGCTCACGCCGAGACTCCAGGCCGTGCCAGCCGGACAGGCGCAGGCAATGAAGTACAGCGGCAAGCGCCGAAACCAGTGCGATGACGAACGGGCTTGCCACCAGCACATCGGCGAGGACGTAGGCAACCATCGCGGCAAACACGCTCACCTCGACGAATGGCCGCGACCGCACGCTTACGTCGACGCCTGCCTTGCGCACGGCGTTGGCGGTAAATGCCGGCACAATGCGACCGCCGATGAGCGTCACCAGCAACAAGACGATGCCGATGCCGGCGCGCAACGCAGTGCTTGCACCTGCCAGGTTGCCGTCATGCAGCGCCCGCACGAATACGACATCGCTCACCCATAGCGCGGTAATAATCAAAAGCACTATTTGGTTGCGATTGCGTGTTCGAAACAAAGGCGGTGCGATGGTCGCCACCAGCGCCGGCAGGAACAGCAGTTCCGCCAGCCCGGTCACGATGATCGGCAGGTCGCCAAAAAACGCGATGGCCAACCTGCCGGCGAGCCACAGCAGGACGAGCACAACCAGCGGCGCCCCGGCAAACCCGCGGCTTCCCGTCCAGCTCGGTACTGCAGTCAGGACGAAGCCCGCCAGCGCGGCGCCGATGAAGCCGTATAACATCTCATGGCTGTGCCAAAGGTGTGCGGGCACGCCGGTGAACGGCTGCGAGCCTTTGGCCTGCAGCCATAACCATAACGCCATGCCGATCGCAGCATAGATGCCCGCCAGCAGAAAGAAGGAACGAAACCCGTAGGTAAACAGCACGAAGCGTCTGGTCATAGCGCATTTCTCAAGCGAAAACTGCTTGATAGAGTATTGCGCGATCCTGCGCAATGATGCAGGTCAAGCGCGCCGCCGGGATCCGGCCGGCGGCGGCTGCGCGGCATATTCGCTAGTCGGTCACGCCCACCGAGAATGGCAACACGAATCCCGCTGCCAGCGGCCCCGGTATTTCGGCAATGAAGGCATAATCCCCCGGCGCAAGGTCAACCGTGAAGTAACCGTGCATGCCGGCCGGCAAATCATTAATGCCGCCGAGGAACAACACCGGGCCAGGATCTTCGAGGCCGTCCTTCGCACGCCAGTCCATCCACGCATCAGCGCTTGCAATGCTGTCGGCATCGGTGACGCGCATGACGTGCACGTCGTTGCCGACGAACGACGGCAACGCCTGCTGCTCGATGAAGTCGACGCGAATCGTATTGCTCCCTTCGCGCAACTCTCCGCTCGTCAGCTCGATGCCGGAATTGCGAATCGCGAGCGTTGCGTTAGCCGTTGGCTCCGGCGCGCCGTTGTTTTCCTCGGTCACGACAATATCCAGCAACATGCCCAGCTGGCCATCGCCGGGACTGGTGGTATGGAAAATGCCGTCCGTCTTGACGTAGCACTCCATCAGGTAACGGCCCGGCTCGAGGTACACCGTCGCATCGCTGGTCCGACCCGGTGACAGGAAGCCCGGCCCGCCCATGCGGCCGAGTTCCGCGATCCACGGCGGGAACTTGGCAAACGCGGCATTGACGGCTTCCTCGTCACCTGCGTTCATGCCATCCATCGCCTCCTGGAAATAGTCCATCACCGTGTCGCTCATTTCCTGGGTGGTGATGCCCTCGGGCGGCACATCGATCATCGCGAAATGGATCATGCTGGAGGCGTTCACGAAGCGGAACGTGGTCCAGCCCGACGGAATTTCGGACGGGCCCTCGAATGTCTTGCCGACGGCACGGATCTCCACAACGTGAGCCTGCGGTTCGCTGGCTTCCGGCGCGGCCGCTGGCTCTTCGGCTGTCTGCTGCCCCTCGCCACAGCCCTGTAATACCCACAGGCCGGCGAAAAGTGACG
>DATCZF010000122.1:0-6690 GCA_036526055.1 Woeseiaceae bacterium | reverse complement strand
ACTCCGCCAATGTCGGACCGACGCAATCCGATGGCCGGCTAACGCTGGATATTGGCAACGGGCGTTAATTGACGTTTTCGGGACTTGCCGGCGTGTCTCAGGCGAGATCTTTCAGCGCAATTGCCGTATTTCGCAGGGCATCGATATCCGGCCTGATACCCGCCGCGATCAGTGGCTTGGCTTGCATGAAATCTCTTGGGCTGTTGACCGCATCGATCGCCAGCAGCTTGCCGTCGCGCAAATAAAGACAGGCAAAGGAGCGGGAGCCCGGATCACCGCGGGTGACCGCCTGGTCGTAGCCCTGCGATAGTCCGGCGATTTGCAACTTGAGGTCGTACTGGTCCGACCAGAACCATGGGACCTGGGAATAACGAACATCTTCGCCAAGCAGATTGGCTGCTGCCGTCTTGGCTTGCTCGAGCGCGTTGTGCACCGATTCGAGACGCAGCGATCTGCCAAGCAAGCTGTTCGGATGCATTGTGCAGTCACCAATTGCGTAAATGTGGGGATCAGCCGTTCGGCAATGTTCGTCGACCACGATGCCGTTGTCGACGGCAAGACCGGCATCACTGGCAAGCTCGGAATTTGGAACGACTCCCACACCGATAATCACCATGTCGGCAGGAATGCGACGGCCGTCCGCGAGTTCGATCTCCTGCACGCGATGTTCGCCGCTGAAGCGGCTGGCACTTGCGCCTAGCAGGAATTTTACGCCGTGGGCCGCATGCTCCTGCTGATAAAATTCCGAAAGCTGCGGCGACACTACCCGGCTAAGCACGCGGTTTTCCGTTTCTACAACGGTTACCTCGAGCCCGCGTTGTACGGTGACCGCAGCAACTTCGAGCCCGATGTAGCCGGCACCGATGATCAACAGACGACGCTGTTTCGCGATATCTGCCTGTATGTTCAGGACGTCATCGATATTGCGCAGGTAATGCAGGCCTGCGAGGTCGCTGCCGGGTAAATGCAGGTGGCGCACGCGGGTCCCGGTTGCCAGTACCAGGTCGTCATAGTCAAGGGTCGAGCCATCGGCACAGGATACGGATTTCGTCTGTCGATCGATGGCCGTGACCTGCGTGTCCAGCCGCAACTCGATCTCGTTTTCGGTGTAAAACGCGGCCGGCTTGAAGTAGATCCGTTCGAGAGACAACTCGCTGGCCAGGAATTTTTTTGACAAGGGGGGTCGCTGGTACGGCGGATAGGGCTCATCACCAATGGCGATTATTCGGCCGTCAAACCCTTTCTGGCGCAGCGATGAAACCAGCTGGCCCGTGGAATGACCGGCGCCGACGATGACTATTTTCCTCGACATGATGCAGGCTCGAAGCAGCGCTTACATCGCGCTGATGCCACCATCGACTTTGAGTTCGATGCCGGTCACAAACTGCGATTCATCGGACGCGAGGTAAAGCACGGCGTAGGCAACATCATCCGGTTTTCCCACACGGCCAAGCGGAACCTGCCTGCCGAGTTTCTGCAGCGCCGCGTCCCGCCCTATCAGACCGGCAAGACCGTCGAGAATGGGTGTGTCGATGAATACGGGGTGGATCGAGTTGCAGCGAATGTTGTTGCCCGCTCTCGCGCAGTGCAATGCGATGGATTTGGAGAGATGCCGCACCGCGGCTTTCGCGGAGTTGTAGGCGGCCATGTTGTGACCGGCAATGATCCCGGAAATTGACGAGATATTGATAATGGAACCGCCGCCGCTCGCCTCGATCAGGGGAATGGCGTGTTTGCAGCCAAAGAACACGCTGTCGAGGTCAACGGCATGCACCTTGCGCCAGTTTTCATAAGTCTCCTCGACGACGTTGCCCACGGAGCCTATTCCCGCATTATTGACGAGAATGTTCAGTCCGCCGAAATTTTCCTCGCAGGCTGCTATGACTTCTCGCCAGCGATCTGCATCGGTGACGTCATGGTGCAAAGCGACAGCACGGCCGGGAAACTCCTCGTTAATGCTGGCCGCCTGTTGTTCGACGCCTGTGGCATTGATATCGCTCAGTACGACGCGAGCCCCTTCCCGGGCCAGCATGATGGCGGTAGCGGCGCCCAGTCCCTGTGCTGCGCCAGTGATCAGCGCAATTTTGTTTTCCACGCGGCCCACGTCCGTCTCCTTTGTGCGGGCAAGGCAGTTGCCCGAATCCGGCTATTCTACGTGCGCCAGCGCGCGAACAACAAACCAGGGCAGCAAACAGTGATCCGCTTGGCTATGATTCTCAGCATGCAGCGAGGAGCGCCAGCGATGAAGACGACCGCCGTACAGATTGCATCAACCGGAGGACCCGATGTCCTGCAGCTCGTTGATATCGAGGTGCCAGCGCCGGGCCCGGGCGAAGCGCTGGTCGAACATACGGCAATCGGCTTGAATTTTATCGACACCTATCAGCGGTCCGGTCTGTATCCGGTCAGCCTGCCGACTGGCCTGGGCAGCGAGGCGGCGGGTGTCGTTCGCGAAGTCGGGGCAGGCGTTGATACGGTCAGTCCGGGTGACCGGGTCGTTTACACCGGCGGACCGCTGGGCGCCTACGCCGGGGCCCGCAGCTTTGCGGCAGACCGATTGATCAGGATTCCGAAGGGCATCAGTGACGAGCAGGCTGCCGCTGTCCTCCTGAAGGGGCTGACTGCCTGGTACCTCCTTTACCACAGCTATCCGGCCCGATCGGGGGATACGGTGCTGGTGCATGCCGCTGCCGGTGGCGTGGGCCTGCTCCTGTGCCAATGGGCCAGGCATCGCGGCGTCAAGACAATCGGTGTTGTTGGTAGCGCAGAAAAAGCCCGGGTGGCCGAGGCCAATGGGTGCACACACACGTTGCTGGCGGACACGCCCGAGCTTGCTGCCCAGGTTCGCGAGCTTACTGATGGTCGCGGCGTACAGGGCGTCTATGACTCGGTGGGGAAGGATACTTTTTTCGCTTCACTCGACAGCCTCGCGCCGCATGGCGTAATGGTCAGTTATGGCAATGCCTCCGGGGTTCCCGAGCCTTTCTCTGTCATGGAGCTCGCCCGGCGGCATTCATTGTTCGTCACCCGCCCGGTGCTGTTCGATTTTCTGACGACGCGCGAGGACCTGCTTGAGGCCAGCGAGACCTTGTTCAACCTGGTCGCCGACGGCACGTTGCGAATAACCATCGGCCAGCGTTACGCACTCGCGGATGTCGCGCAGGCGCATCGCGATATAGAAGCGCGCCGCACGCACGGTTCGACCGTGTTGCTGCCGTGAATTACACGGGTGTGAGCGGCCAAAGACGGGGCAGTACCAGCATCACCGTTATGAAGACGATGATGGTCAGCGGCACGCCAAGCCTCAGGTAGTCCACAAAGCGGTAATTGCCGGGCCCCATGACCAGGATGTTCGCAGGATGGGATATCGGGCTGGTAAAACTGGCCGAGGCGGCCATGGCAACGGCCATCATGGCCGTGTTTGGATTGAGTCCCATGTCGCCCATGACCGAAAGCACGATCGGTGACATCAGGACGACCAGTGCTGCCGTGGGAATAATCATCGTCGCCGCCGCTGTTAACAGGTAAAGACCCGCAATCACTGCCCAGGGGCCCGCGCCACCGACCAGCGCCATGACCTGGTTCGCCAGGTAGGCAGCGGCACCGCTATCCTGCATGGCCGTTCCCAGCGGCAGCATGCCGGCAATCAGGAAAATTGCCCGCCAGTCGATTGCACGATAGGCCTGCTCCATCGTCAGGCAGCGCGTCAGGATCATCAGGCTTGCCCCGACAACCGCAGCGATTGCGATGGGAAACCAGCCGAGCATCACTGTTACGACGACGCCCAGCATGATGAAAGCGGCGAGCGGGGCACGGCTTGTATCCGGTGGTTCCTGGCCCAGTGGCGTAAGAACGAGGAAATCCGGATCATTGTCCAAAAGGCTCAGCCGCTCGCGCGGACCAAGCAGCACCAGCGCATCACCAACCTCGAGACGGTAATCCGCCAGTTCTGTACCCATCGACTCGCCGTTACGCCAAAGACCCGCTAACTCGATCCCGTAGCGCTCGCGAAAGTTAAGTTCACCGACGGTTTTTCCCGCCAGGGAACTGCGGGGATGCAACGTTGCATCCATCAGCGTCAGCCGGTCGGATTCAAAGGCGCGCAGATTGCCGCCGACTCGCGATTCGACCTCCAGTTCCTGTAAGCCGCGCAACACGTCGAGGTCTTCGGGTTGTCCCTCGATCAGCAGCAGATCGCTGCCTGCGAGTGATGTATCGTCTCCGGGCATGACGTTCAGGTGCCCGTCACTGAAGACTGCGAGCAAACGAAAATCGAAAACGTCCGCGATGCGGCTCTTGCCGAGGGTAGAGCCAACAAGCTCGCTGCTCTTGGGAATGCGCAGCACGAACATGCGCTCCTCTGCCTGGTACTGCCGAATAAGGTCATCGTCAGTGATGATCTTTACGTCACTGAAGTCCTTGCTTTTCTCGAGCTCTGCAACAGCCTCGTGGCCACCCTGCAGGCGCAGCTGATCCCCGGCGCGCAACGGCAGATAGCCCAGGTTTTGCGTGCGCAGTTTGCCACGATGTCGAACAGCTACGACGTAGACGGAAAAGCGCCCGCGAAAATCTGCATGACGCACCAGTTCGCCAACGAGCGGAGAATTTTCTGCAATCGTCACTTCTGCATAGGCGAGTTTTGCGGCAACCATTGATTTCAGCACTGGTGCCTCGCGTTCAATGACCAGGCTGCCCCAGCGCTGCAGTTCGGTGAAACGATCCAGGCGACCCTGTACCAGGATGCCGTCGCCTGCCCGCAGCACGGTTTGTCGATTGGGCAGGGCTGTCGACCTGCCAAATCGTTCGATCGCCAGGATGATCATGCCGGCGGCCGCGCCGATGCGCGTTTCCGCCAGCGTCTTGCCGACCAGGACAGAATCTGCCGGCACCCGCATCATGAAGGTCTGTTCCTGGAGTTTGTAGCGAGACCTCAGGCTGCGCTGGCTTTGGGTCCTGCGCCGGCGAACCTTGGTGACGGGAAGCATGAAACGGCCAGCCAGGGCAACGAAGCTGACGCCGGCAAGCAGCACGACGGCGCCGATGGGGGCAAAGTCGAACAGCGCGAAGGGCTTCCAGCCGCCCTGGCTGAGGGCTTCGCTGATGAGAAGGTTGGGCGGCGTACCGATCAGCGTTGTGAGACCGCCGAGAAGGGTGGCATAAGCCAGCGGCATCAGCAGGCGGGACACCGGAATGCGGGTCCGCTTGGCGACATCCACGACCACCGGCAGCATCAGGGCCGCAACACCAATATTGTTCATGAACGCGGACAGTACGGCAGCTGTCACCATGATTACGACGATCATGGCCAGTTCATTGCGTCCCGCGACCCAGATAACCTGGCGGCCGATGACGTCGGCGATGCCGGTTCGGGTAAGGCCGTCACTGAGGATGAACATGGCCCAGACGGTGATGACCGCGCTGTTGCTGAAGCCGGTGAAGGTGTCGGATGGCGCGACCAGGCCCGTGACCGCCAGTGTGCACAAGACCAGCATGGCGACGAGGTCCATGCGAATCACTTCGCTGACGAACAGCACGAGCGATACGAGGAGAATGCCCAGAACCAGCGCTATTTCATACGTCATCGCTGACACTTTTCCACACTGAAAGCCTTTGTCGTTTCTTCATTCGTCCGCGAATAGCCCGATGCCGCCCCGTTGAAAACAGCCAATGCCGAATCTGCGCCTGACTCTATAAGGTTACGCCAGTTTGTGAAAGTTCGAAAATGCCTCGGCAACAGCGGTGATAACTGTCTGCCTGTTTGCTGTTGCGGCGCGAGGCCTTAAACTGGGCACCCGGCACGGAGCCGCTCGCGGCCTGAACAATGGATTTGCAAGCTATGGCAACAGATACCTACACCCCGCGTAAACCGAGGCAGGCGAAAAGACTCGATATTCGCGGCGTCGAGTACAACATCAGTGAATGGGGGGATTCGGGAAAACCGTTGCTGGTGTTGCTGCATGGCTTTGCCGATGCCGGCGCCTGTTTCCAGTTTGTTGTCGACGCCTTGCAGAAGGACTGGTTTGTCATAGCCCCGGACTGGCGCGGCTTTGGCGATTCCGGGCATCGCGCCAGCAGCTACTGGTTTCCCGATTACCTCGCTGATCTCGATCAGATCCTGATGCATTACAGCCCTGACCGGCCGGCACGCCTGGTGGGCCACAGCATGGGCGCGAACATCGCCGCCATTTTTGCGGGCGTGTTTCCGGAGCGCGTGAGCCAGCTGGTCAATATCGAGGGTTTTGGTCTCAGGGACGGCGACCCATCCGACTCACCCGGCCGACTGCGGCAGTGGATAGAAACCGGTCGCGATACTCAGCCCTACACCACGTACCAGGAGTTTTCCGAACTCGCGATCCGTATTCGCAAGCGCAGCCCACACCTGTCAGAAGCGCGTGCACTTTTTGTGGCTCGCCAGTGGGCGGCGCGAGATGAAGATGGCGTTATCCGCCTGAAAATTGACCCCGCCCATCGCCTGCGTAACCCGATCCTGTATCGGCGCCGCGAGTCGGAGGCTGCCTGGTCGCGCGTCAAGGCGCCGGTCCTGTTTGTGGTTGGCGGCGATACCGATTTCGACAGTCCGGAGATGCGCTGGGTGGATGGGCAGACGCCGTTTGGCAGCTTCCCGGATTTGCGTCATGTCACGATCGAGGATGCCCGGCATATGGTTCATTTCGAGCAGCCTGAAAAACT
>DATCZF010000121.1:0-9909 GCA_036526055.1 Woeseiaceae bacterium | reverse complement strand
CCGGCTCAGTCAAGCGCTGGAAGCCGTTTTTAGCCGCTGAACCTATACCTTTTCAATGTCCGGAACGGCTTCTGTCGTTCCTTCAACCTGTCGCGGGTAGATTCGGACGGCTTTTATCATGTTTTCGCCGGTTTCAACGATCTCGAGCGGATATCCGTGCAGCTTTACTCCCGTACCCACCTCCGGGATCGTCTCCAGGTATTCAACAATCAGCCCGTTGAGCGTCTTCGGTCCCTCGGTCGGAAACTGCCAGTCCATGGTCCTGTTCAAATCACGAATATTGGCGGAGCCGCTGACGATGTAGCAGCCGCCAGGGCCCTGCGTGATTTCTTCCTCTTCGCCGCCCGGGTCAGTCGTAAATTCGCCGACGATTTCCTCGAGTATGTCTTCCAGGGTCACTATGCCCTGGATATCGCCGTACTCATCGACGACCAGGGCTATCCGTTCCTTGCGCTTCTGGAATTGCATGAGCTGTGTGCTGAGCGGCGTGCCTTCCGGTACGAAGTAAGGTTCGGTAAGCAGGCTCTCCAGCTTGGCCTTGTCGATTCCCGGCTCGGCGGCGATATGTGCGAGTTGCCTCAAGTGAAGCATGCCGATGACATTGTCGATATTGTCCCGAAAGACCGGCAGGCGCGTATGTTCACAGGTTCTAATGACCGCCGAAATCTCACTGATATCGTCTTCCAGATCGATGCCGACGATTTCATTGTGGGGAACCATCACGTCGTCGACAGTCACTTTCTCGAGATCGAGGATATTTACAAGCATGCGCCGATACTTGCGCGAAATCATCGCACTGGCTTCGTGCACGACCGTTCTGAGTTCCTCACGACTCAATGAATCCGACTGCAGGCTGGTTTCACGAACGCCGAAAATCAAGAGAACGCCGTTGGCAATCACGTTCGTCAGCCAGACAAGCGGGTACATGAGCTTGAGCAGCGGGAAATAGATAAACGATGCCGGAAAAGCGACTTTCTCCGGGTGCAAAGCCGCGAGTGTTTTCGGCGCGACCTCGGAGAAAATCAGGACGACAAGCGTCAGTAACAGTGTGCCGATGGCAACGGCGGGTTCGCCACCAAGCTGGAGGGCGATAATTGCGACGAGTGATGCCGCGGAAAAATTGACCAGGTTGTTGCCTAGCAGAATGAGCCCAATCAGTCGATCCGGGCGCTGCAGCAGAGCCTCGGCAAGGCGGGCTCCCCTGTGACCGGATCTCGACTTATGGCGCAGGCGATAACGGTTGAGGCTCATCAGCGCTGTCTCCGAGCCGGAGAAAAACGCCGACATCATCAGCAGCAGAACCAGAAGCCCGATAAGGGCGCCTAACGGCACTTCATCGGTCAAAGGAAAATTGCCTCGTGCATTACAGTGGAAAAACCGAGTTCAACAGGACGTCGATGCTGTGTCAAGAATTGCGGCTGCGAAACGGTCTAAATCAACCCCACTGCGCACCAATGATGTACTCGAGAATGAACCGGCTGCCAAAGTACGCAAGACACAGAATGGCGAAGCCCCAGAGGTACAGATAGATGGCTTTCTTGCCACGCCATCCCGCAAACTGGCGGCCAGCAATCAGGATGCCGAAAAGCAGTAATGCCAGAATTGACAGGATCGTCTTATGCGCCAGGTGCTGGGCAAACAGGTTTTCGATAAATGTAGCGCCTGATACAACCGCCAGCAGCAGCCCCGCGAAGCCTGCAGCGGCAATGCCATAGAGTAACCTTTCGGTGGTTTCAAGCGGCGCAAATAATTGATTTGCGGCGGAGAGTTTGAGGGTTCTGAGTCGCTTGTCCTGAATCAGCGCGTAGCACGCGACGATCGCACCCACCGTGATCAGACCATATGAGAACAGCGATATCAGGATATGGCCCTGCATTTGCCAGCTTAATTCGTTGGCGGCTTGCGGCTGACCGAGGCCGGTCACCGCGCCGCCCAGCGCCGCCAGCAACAGCAGTCCGCCACACAAGCCACGCAGCCTGGATTCCAGTGCCGCCAGCACGGCAATTACTGCCAGCTGCAGGCTGACCAGCGATAAAATACTGCTGAGAGCCAGTGCCAGGCCGCTTTCCCGAAAGACGATTCCCCACAGCGTGTGGGCATGCAGCAGGACACCGATCGTCGATGCAATAAATGCCAGCCCCAGTATCTTGGTGTCATGCTTTTCATAAGGGCTGAGCCGAGAGGCCGCGAAAAGCAGGCCCGCCAGGAAGTACAAGACAAATATGCTGATCTGAAACACGGGACCCTTAAGCGTTTGACTACCCTACCGAGGTTGCAATCATCCCATATGGAGGCCTTGTTTAGAACCCTGTGGGAATGCATTTTCAGACGGGTTAAACTTGCCCGCCATCGAAGCGTGACAGACACCTGTCTGTTTTGAACGCATTCACGGACAGAATCCCGAGTGATAATCACAAAGCATGTTTGAAAATTTATCGACAAGACTGGGTAACACGGTACGCGACCTGAGCGGTCGGGGCCGCATAACCGAGGCAAACGTCAAGGAAACGGTTCGACAGGTGCGTCTGGCTCTGCTGGAGGCCGATGTCGCATTACCCGTGGTAAAGAGCTTTGTCGAGCGGATCAAGACGCGCGCGGTTGGGGAGGAAGTGGGCAATAGCCTGACCCCCGGCCAGGCATTCATCAAGATCATTCACGCGGAACTGGTTACCCTCCTTGGAAGCGAAACTGCGCCACTCGACCTGCGAGCGCAGCCCCCGGTAGTTGTCTTCCTGGCGGGCCTGCAGGGCGCGGGTAAGACCACGACTGCCGCCAAGCTGGCAAAAAGGTTGATTGAGCGCGAGAAGAAACGCGTCATGCTGGTCAGCGTCGATGTTCACCGTCCCGCGGCGATCCTGCAGCTGCAGACCCTGGCGACAGAAGTTGGCGCCTTGCATTGCGCCAGCGCTGCTGAGGAAGATCCGGTGGCGATCATGGACCGGGCGATCGAGCAGAGTCGCAGGTCGCATGCTGACGTCCTGATTGTCGATACGGCCGGGCGCCTGCACATTGATGACGCCATGATGGAAGAGGTCCGGCAGGTACATCAGCATGCCGCCGCCCACGAGACGTTATTCGTCATTGACAGCATGGCGGGTCAGGATGCTGTTAACGCGGCAAGGGCATTCAACGATGCGCTGCCGTTGACCGGCGTGATTCTGACCAAGGCGGACGGTGACGCCAGGGGAGGCGTCGCACTGTCTGTGCGCGAGGTGACCGGCCAACCCATACGGTTTCTCGGCGTCGGGGAAAAGATCGATGCCCTGGAGCAGTTCCATCCGGACCGAATGGCATCGAGAATTCTCGGCATGGGGGACGTCTTGTCGCTTGTCGAGGAAATTGAAACCCGTGTCGACAAGGAGAAAACGGCCAAACTTGCCAAAAAACTCAAGAAGGGACGGGGCTTTGATCTCACCGACCTGAAAGAACAGCTGGAACAGATGGTGTCGATGGGGGGCATGGGGGCGATGCTGGATAAACTGCCGTTGCCCGGTGGGTTCAATACGGCGGCATTAAAGGACCAGGCCAATGAAAAACAGATTCGGCGGCAGGTAGCGATCATCAATTCCATGACCCCGGCAGAACGGAAATTTCCGAAGATTATCAACGGCTCACGCAAACGCCGAATTGCTGGTGGCGCCGGTGCGCAAATTCAGGACGTGAATCGGCTGCTGAAACAACACCTGCAGATGGAAAAAATGATGAAAAAAATGTCCAAGGGCGGGTTGAAGAAGATGATGCGGGGCCTGCCACCTGGATCGGTACCGCGAGGGCCATTTGGGTAGCGGGTTATAACCTTATGTTTCTAAACAATAAAATGTCAGGCTTCGCCGTTGTTCAAGGGTTTTCCCGCCCAACGATGCCAGTACCCGGCGGTTTTATCGGAAAAACGAGAAAAATTATTTGCTTAGCGAAGCCCAAAAGCCTTCACATTTGGGTCGATTAGGGTAAAATGCGCCCTCTCTCGGGGGGGTCTCCGAGCGTGGGCATGCCTGCCTGTTAACTTTTTACAACGGAAATTCAATGGTTAGTATTCGTCTATCGCGCGCTGGCGCGAAGAAACGTCCTTTTTACCATCTCGTCGTTACGGATAGCCGTAATCGCCGGGACGGCCGCTACCTCGAGCGGGTTGGTTTTTTCAACCCCGTATGTACTGACGGCGAAGAGTCGGTGCGTATCGACGTTGAGCGTGTCGAGTACTGGATGAGCCAGGGCGCCAAGCCGTCGGCTCGTGTTGCCTCGTTGCTGAAGAGCCAGCAGAAGGCTGCCGCCAGCGCCTAAGGGCTCTTGCGACCACGGCGGAGAGAGTCGGGGTGGCGCTTTCAGGCAAAAAACCAATAGTCCTGGGCCGGGTGTCCGGGCTTTTTGGTGTTAAGGGCTGGGTAAAAATCTACTCCTACACAGACCCGAAACAGGCAATCCTGGAATACCGGGACTGTCTGCTGGCAAGAGGCGGGAAATGGGTTGACGCCTCGATCGAGGAAGGGCAGCTGCACGGCAAGACGATCATCGCCCGATTCGTCGGGATGAGTGATCGCGATGCAGCAACAGACATTATTGGTTGTGACATTGCAGTGCCGAGGGGTGCTCTGCCACAGCCGGAGCAAGGTCAGTATTACTGGTCGGACCTGGAAGGGCTGACGGTAGTCAGGACGGATGGAACGACGCTGGGTGTGGTGTCACACGTGATGGAGACGGGCGCCCACGACGTACTGGTGGTGAAAGGCGATGGAGAAATCCTGATTCCGTTCGTCATGCAGGACTTTATTCTCGAGGTCGATCTCGGCAAGGGCGAGATCGTCGTTGACTGGGACTGGGATTGACGGCAGTGGATGTAAAGATCATCACGCTGTTCCCTGAAATGGTGGCCACGGTCGCCGAATATGGCGTCGTAGGGCGGGCAATGCAGCGCGGGTTACTGAAACTGGGCTGTGTAAATCCGCGAGATTTTACGCAAGACGCGCACCGAACGGTTGATGACAGGCCTTACGGCGGCGGACCGGGAATGGTGTTGAAGTACGAACCGCTGGCAGCAGCGCTGCAAAGCGCGAAAAGCGCACTGCCGCCGGGGAGTAAAGTGTTTTGCCTGTCGCCCCAGGGGACGGCATTTGACCAGCCGATGGCGCAAAAACTGGCAGAATTGCCGGGGATGACGTTGTTGGCCGGCAGGTATGAAGGCATCGACGAGCGCCTGATCGAGGATCTGGTCGACGAGGAGATTTCGCTGGGGGACTTTGTGCTCAGCGGCGGAGAGATTCCGGCCATGGCGGTCGTGGATGCGGTAACGAGGTTGTTGCCTGGCGTTTTGGGTGATGACGAGTCGGCTGAAAATGACTCGTTTGTCGCCGGGATGTTGGACTATCCTCATTACACAAGGCCCGAGGAGGTTGCGGGTCGGCGGGTCCCGGAAGTTTTGGTGTCCGGCGATCATGCCAAGATTGCGCGCTGGCGGTTACAGCAGTCGCTCGGCAGGACTTTCGAGCGGCGCCCGGATTTGCTGGCTAAATTGAATTTGAACCAGGAACAACAAAAGTTGCTGGCCGAGTATTTGCAGGAAAGGGCGGGAAAGAAGTAAGAGTCTGCGCCTGCAAGGGAAATGGTTACCCAGTCGTGGCTACTGGCAGGAAAATTGAAATGAGCAAAATTATTGACGCATTAGAGCAGGAACAGATGACACGGGAAGTACCGGACTTTGCTGCCGGCGATACGGTTGTCGTCCAGGTAAAAGTTATCGAGGGTGACCGTGAGCGTTTGCAGGCCTATGAAGGTATCGTTATTGCCAAGCGCAATCGCGGGCTGAATTCATCGTTCACGGTTCGCAAGATTTCTCACGGTGAAGGCGTCGAACGTGTCTTCCAGACCTACAGCCCCGCGGTTGGAAGCATTGAAGTCAAACGCCGGGGTGATGTTCGTCGCGCAAAGCTTTATTATCTGCGTGGCAGAACCGGTAAGGCGGCCCGAATCAAGGAAAAGATTTAAAGCCGGAATTTTCTTGGGCTTTTGTCTGTCTCCCCGAATAAGCCCTGGTCATGCAGGGTGAACCATTCCGGCCGAATGGAGTCATTCAGAGCATGAAGAAACTAGTTCAGGTCAAAGCGCGGCTGGGCATCCTGTGCCTGGCCGGCTTTGGACTCATCAATGCGGGCTGTGCGTCCCTGGTTGCCTCCGCAGCGGGCGGCTTCGCCGATAACCGGTCGGTGGCCGTCCTCAACCAGAATGACCCGGATACCGTGCGCGATGGTGCGCCGGCCTATTTGCTGTTGCTGGACAGCCTGGTGGAAGGCAGCCCGGAAAATCCCGAAATATTGAGTGCTGCGGCGAATCTTTATGCGTCCTATGGGGCAATATTTGCCGGGGATGCGCAGCGCGCCGCGAAATTGACCAGCCGGGCCCGCGAATACGGCTCGAGGGCAATCTGTGAGAGCTATGCAAGCAGTTGCCGCTGGAGTGATATGACGTATGAACAGTTTGAGTCGAGCTTGCAGGGGCTCAAGCCGAAACACGCGAAGTTCATCCTCAGTTATTCGGTCAGTTCGCTGGCATATATTCGTGCGCACAGCAGCGATTGGAACGCGCTGGCAGAGTTGCCGCAGATGGAAGCGCTGCTGAACCGCTACCTCGAGATTGGCGGCGACGAATCGGAAGCAACCGTCCACACTTACATTGGAATTCTGACAACGCTTCGACCACCGGCGCTGGGCGGGGAGCCAGAAAAAGGACGCCTGCACTTCGAAAAGGCGATAGCATTAACGGGCGGCCGAGATCTCAGCACCAAGGTCGAGTACGCACGAGGATACGCAAGACTCATGTACGAAAGGGACCTTCATGACAGGCTATTACAGGAAGTGCTGCAGGCTGATCCGCAGGTTCCCGGTCTTACACTCACCAACGTGCTGGCGCAGCAAGATGCGTTGGAATTATTGCGAAGTGCTGATGATTATTTTTGATTGGCACTTTCGACCGGTACACCAGGTTGAGCCGGCCGAGTAAACGGAGATTGGCAATGCGAAAAGTTTCATTGTTACTTGCGATAGCGGCGCTTTCCTGGATGCAAGGCGCCAACGCCGCCGAACTCAAAATTGCCACAGCGGCTCCGGAAAACTCGCAATGGATGCAGGACATGCGAGCTGGCGCTGCCCGTATCAAGGAAGAGACCGAGGGCAGGGTGGTCGTCAAGATTTATGGTGGCGGGATTCAGGGAATCGACAAGAAGGTTCTGCAAAAAATTAGAGTGGGGCAACTGCACGGCGGTGTTTTTACGCCCGGCAGCGTCGCCGATCTATATGGCAGTATGAACCTGTACTCTCTGCCATTCGTATTCGATTCGCCGGCCGAAGTGGACTATGTCCGGTCAAAGATGGATGCCAAACTCGCGCAGGGTCTCGAGGAGGCGGGCTTCATCAGCTTCGGTTTCTCCGGCGGGGGCTTTGCCCTTCTCTATTCGCAAACACCCGTGCGTTCGATCGATGATCTTAGCGGCAAAAAGGTCTGGGTCCCTGAGGGTGATCCCATAAGCTATTCGGCCATGAAAGATCTCGGCTTGTCCCCCGTGACGCTGCCGATTACCGACGTGCTGACCGGACTGCAGACCGGGTTGCTCGATATTGTCGCAGTGCCACCAGTAACAGCGCTTGTCCTGCAATGGCATACCAAAGTCAGTTACATGCTTAAAGTGCCGATCCTGTATACCATGGGATTCATGGCGATCGAAAAACGCGCATTTAATCGTCTGAGTCCCGCAGATCAGGAGATCGTGCGCACGGTGATGTCAGGCGTTTACCGCAAATTCAATGACGAGAGCTGGCAGACAGATATTGACGCCACGGCAGCCCTCGAGAACGCCAAGATCGGGCCTGTGTATGCTGACGATGCGGAGATGGCGCGCATTCGCGAGATCATGAATCGGACGAACCGCCGATTGGGAGAAGAGGGTGTCTTTTCGCTGTCGCTCTACGAGGAAATGCTCGGATATATCAGGGAGTTTCGCAGCGGCGCCGCAACTGTGACCGAGTCGGGCAGTGACTGAGGATCGGCTGTCTCTGTTAGGCAGAATTGATCGCTGGATCGCTGCAGCTGAAAGTGCGGCATTAGTCCTTTTACTCACGGCGATTATCGTTCTGGCCAGCGGCCAGATTGTTTTGCGGCTGGTTTTTGATACCGGTTTTATCTGGGCGGACGAGCTTCTCAGACTTCTCGTGTTCTGGCTTGCGTTGGTCGGCGCTATCGCGGCGAGCCGCAGCGACCGGCATATTCGCGTCGATTTACTGACGCATATCCTGACTGACCGATTTGTCGCCCTGAGTCGACTCATTGTCAACGGTTTCGCGGCTGGAATCTGCGGCCTGCTTGCCTGGCACTCACTGCGATTCCTGCGACTTACCTATGAGGGTGGCGACACGATATTCCTCGATTTTCCTGCGTGGGTCGCCCAGAGTATTTTGCCTGTTGCGCTGGTCCTGATGGCAATCCGTTTCCTGATCTCATCACTGGCTGAAGGTATGACGGCGATAGCGGCAAGCCAGGTGGACGAGGAATCATGATGGTCCTCAGTGTCCTCTTGATACTGCTTGCCATTCTCGGCGCGCCGTTGTTTGCGGTTATCGCCGGCAGTGCGATGCTGGGCTATTACCGGGAAGGCATAGACTTCATGGCAATCGCCATCGAAATTCTCAGCGTTGCCAACATGCCCTTTCTGTCCGCCATTCCCTTGTTTACATTTGCGGGCTACGTGCTTAGCGAAAGCGGGGCGCCGGGAAGGCTGGTCAGGTTCACGGGGGCGATAATCGGCTGGATGCCGGGCGGGCTCGCGTTGGTGGCTCTGACGGCGTGCGCCTTTTTCACTGCTTTTACCGGGGCGTCCGGCGTGACGATTATCGCGCTTGGCGCCATCTTGTATCCGGCATTAAAACAGTCGGGCTACTCCAATAAATTCAACCTGGGACTGGTAACGTCGGCGGGAAGCCTCGGCCTGTTGTTTGCACCATCGCTGCCGATCATTCTCTACGGCGTCGTGGCCGAAGTATCGATTGATAACCTGTTTCTCGCAGGCATTTTTCCCGGGTTGCTGATGCTCTTCATGCTGGCCGGGTACAGCCTGTGGGTCAATCGGAGTAATCGACAACCGTTGTCAGACTTTTCCTGGCGGGCTGTTTTTTCTGCCTTACGGGAATCTGCCTGGGAACTGCCACTGCCGATTATCGTACTCGGCGGCATTTATTCCGGTTTTTTCGCGGTTTCGGAGGCAGCAGCAGTTACCGCGCTGTACGTCCTCATTGTCGAAGTTGTCGTGATTCGCGACATAGCGATCAGCGATGTACCACGCATCATGCGGGAATCAATGCTGCTGGTCGGCGGTATCCTGATGATACTCAGCGTGTCGCTGGCATCGACCAATTACATGATTGACGCCGGGGTGCCGCAAAAAATCCTCGAGGTCGTCACCGAACTTGTCAGCAGTCCGGCCAGTTTCCTCGCGTTGCTGCTGGTCTTCTTACTGATTCTGGGCGCGATCCTCGATATCTTTTCGGCAATCATCCTTGTCGTACCTTTGATATTGCCAATCGCGGCGCAATATGGCGTCAACGATGTGCACCTCGGCATTATCTTTCTTGCCGCCATGCAGCTGGGCTACCTGACGCCGCCAGTGGGGCTAAATCTGTTCATAGCGAGTTACCGGTTTGAAAAGTCGATACTGCAGGTTTACTCGGCAACCGTGCCATTTTTGCTGATTCTTCTGCTTTCCGTCGTACTGATTATGTACTGGCCTGACCTGTCATTGGTTTTGCTGGAAAATTCGACGCCATAAACAGCATAAAAATTGAATTTCTTGCGTTTTTACGGTCAAACATCCTGATATAAATGATAAAAGCCACCCGGGACGGGAGAGTTTAGATGAGCATTGTTAAGACA
>DATCZF010000120.1:0-2859 GCA_036526055.1 Woeseiaceae bacterium | reverse complement strand
AGAAGGGTATTACGGCAAGTTCTAGACTGAGTAAGGGCGCTGTTGCGCCTTGTGGGACTGAATTGATAGTTTGCCCTGGGAGGCATCGACCGATTGAGCGGTTTGGCAGAGCCCCGGCAACAGGAAAACTGAGGAAGCAGGACGATGGATCCGATCAAGATCGAAAAGAAAATTGTTGGTTATTCCGTGAAAAGGCAGGAAGAGAAAGCCGAAAAGCAAAAACCGGAGTTTCGCAGAGAGCCGCGCCAGGGCGATCGTGCCGAAGTCATTCGAATGCACGAGAAGCTCGAGCGACCGGAAGTACTGATAGGCTCTACCTACAAGGTAAAGACGCCCGTCTCCGATCATGCAATGTATGTCACGATCAATGACATCGTGTTGAACGAGGGTACGGAGCATGAGCAGCGGCGGCCGTTCGAGGTCTTCATCAACTCGAAGAACCTCGATCACTATCAGTGGATTGTTGCGCTGACGCGTATTATTTCAGCCGTCTTCCGCAAGGGTGGCGACGTGACCTTCCTCGTCGATGAGTTAAAGGCCGTCTTCGATCCGCGAGGCGGCTATTGGCAGCCCGGCGGCAAATTCATGCCGTCCATTATTGCGGAACTCGGCTATATCGTTGAAAAGCACCTGATAACCATCGGTTTGCTGGGTGACCAGGGGCCGGATGAGCATCAGAAAAAACTGATAGAGCAGAAGCGCGCCGAGTTCGAAGAGCAGAACAGGCAGCAGGATGCATTTTCCAAAACCGAGTTTCCGGAAGGCGCCCAGCTCTGTGCCAAATGCAGCACGGCAGCCGTAGTCATGATGGATGGCTGCATGACCTGCCTGAGCTGTGGCGATTCCAAGTGCGGCTAGGCAGCAGACAGGCCGCCTGATCCATAATGCCAATGCAAGGGCCGACGGTGATGCCATCGCCGTCGGCCCTGTAGTAATATTCCCCGGTGACTCTGCAGATACCTGAATTTTCCAGCGCCAGGATCCTGGTGGCTGGCGATGTGATGCTGGACCGTTATTGGTTCGGTGGCACGAGCCGCATTTCACCCGAAGCGCCAGTACCGGTGGTACATGTCCAGGACAGCGACGATCGGCCGGGCGGCGCTGCCAACGTGGCCGTCAACCTCGCGAGCCTCGGCACAGAGACGATACTGTGTGGCGTGGTTGGAGAGGACGAGGCGGGCGCCTGCCTGCAGGAAATTCTCGGGCGGATGAAAATCCACTGCGTATTCACGCGCTCCGGCAGCCAGCCGACGATAACCAAGACACGCGTCCTCAGCCGGGGACAGCAGTTGATCAGGCTGGATCGCGAGGAACATCAGAAACGCAGTCAGCAGGCCATCGAACCGCTTTCGACTTCCGCTCTCGAGGGAGTGGATATTGTCATTCTTTCTGACTATGGCAAAGGCGCGCTGGCGGACGCGTCCGCCGCCATCGAACAATGCCGCAAGATTGGTGTGCCGGTGCTGGTCGATCCCAAGGGCACGGACTTTGGCCGTTACCGGGGCGCTACCCTGCTGACGCCAAACCAGGGAGAGTTTGAGGCGGTCGCCGGCCCCTGCGACAGTGAAGATGAGCTGGTCGCGAAGGCAAGGCAGATGATTGACGACCTGGATCTGGGTGGCCTGCTGGTCACGCGGAGCGAAAAGGGCATGCTGATCGTCGACAGGGACGGGGAACCGACCTTCCTGTCAACCGAGGCCAGGGAGGTCTATGACGTGACCGGTGCCGGCGATACAGTTATTGCCACGCTGGCTGCGGCAATGGCCTGTGGCGCAGCGCTACCGGAAGCCGCTGCGCTGGCCAATCTCGCTGCGGGCCTGGTCGTGCGCAAGATAGGTGTCGCGACCGTGACGCGCGCCGAACTCAATGTCGCTTTGCATCAGCGCGGCAAAGGCGGCCGCGGTCTGGTCGGCGAAGAGGAGTTGCTGATGCTGGTGGCGGAAGTCCGCCAGCGCGGTGAGAAAGTCGTCATGACCAATGGTTGTTTCGACGTGCTGCATGCCGGCCATGTGGCGTACCTCGAGGAGGCCAAGAGCCTCGGCGATCGATTGATCGTTGCGGTCAACGACGACGATTCGGTACGCCGTCTGAAAGGCGAATCTCGACCCATTAACGACCTGGCTGACCGAATGTCAGTGCTCGCCGGGCTTGCCGCCGTGGACTGGGTCGTTCCTTTCAGCGAAGACACGCCCGCTCGCCTGATATCGGCTGTGTTGCCCGATATCCTGGTCAAAGGGGGTGATTACGCGGTTGCAGATATCGCCGGCGCACGCGACGTTCTGGAAAACGGGGGAGAGGTGCGCACCCTCGCATTTCACGAAGGTCGTTCCTCGAGTCGCATCATCGACAGCCTGAAAAGCTGACCGGGCGGCGTTGAGTCCCCTGGACAACAAACCGATGCCGGGCAACAGCCAGCAATCTGAAGGATTCACTGCGACAGGCCGGGGCGAATCGCTGCTACGAATCGTCTACAGTTTTGTAATTTATTTGCTCGCCCCGCTGTTTGTGCTGTTTTGGTGCTGGCGATATTTGCGCAACGGGATATATCGAGACCGCGTCATGCAACGCTTTGGTTTCGGCTATCCGCAACTGCCGCAGGGCTCAATCTGGCTGCATGCCGTATCGGTCGGAGAAGTGCAGGCCGCCATTCCGCTGATTCGGCGACTGCTGCGGGAATACCCGGCGCGCAGACTTGTTGTTAGCACTGTAACCCCGACGGGCGCCGAGCGCGTGGCCGCCTTGTTTGGCGACCGGGTCGATCATTGTTATTTGCCCTACGACACTCCCGGAGCAGTTCGACAGTTTTTCGAATCAATCAGGCCAGACGTTGCATTGATCATGGAGACGGAAATCTGGCCA
>DATCZF010000119.1:0-5744 GCA_036526055.1 Woeseiaceae bacterium | reverse complement strand
GGCGCTGCGCGCCGAGTGGAACGAAGAGCTGGCAGTGATGCGGAACCGCCTGAAAGCGATGCGGACATTGCTGGTCGGCGCATTGTCCAGGCATGTCAGCGAACGCGACTTTGCCTTTATCGAACGCGCCCAGGGCATGTTCTGTTTCCTGGGCCTGACACCCGAGCAGGTGGGCCGGCTGAAAACCGAGCATGCTGTCTACATGGTGGATTCAAGCCGGATTAATGTCGCCGGCATCAACCCGAGGAATGTGGAGCACCTGGCGCAGGCGATTGCAGCGGTTCTCTAGTCGTTATTACCCGGTAACACGATATCCGAGAGCAGCACGCGGCTGCCCGGGCCGAGCTGCAAGCGGCTGACGACGCCGGCGTTCAGTTCCAGCACGGCAATTGCCGGGGCTGCGGACTGGACGGATTGCAATGATAGCGGTTCCGTGTCGAGCGCCACCGACACCACGCTCCCATCGATATCGATAAACAACATGTCGAGCGGAATGAAGGTGTTCTTCATCCACATGCTGCGAATGTCGGCCTCCCTGTATATAAATATCATTCCCGTGAACTCAGGCAGTTCACGCACGAACATCAGGCCGCGTGCCTGCTGCGAGCGGCTCAGCGCCAGGTAGGTATCGAAGTGGTAGCAACCCAGGCCAGCGCTGTCGATGACCAGCGGCGTTTTCGCGAAGCTGGCATCCAGTTCTTCATTGGCCTCGGTCAACGACGCTGCGAGCAGACAGGCCATCCAGCACCACCGCGCAATTTTCATTCGTCGGGCCTCCAGTTTGCGGCGGCGCTGAATACGAGTTCATCCAGGCGAATGCTGCTGTTGCCGTTTACCTGGGCCAGCGGATTAATACAGTAAACCGTGCCGCTCACCCGGTAGGCCGGCGCTGCCTCCGTCTGCGGGAGCAGCTGCTGCCTGACGTCCGCCCAGCAGGAGTCGAGACCCTTGCTGCTGAAGAATCGACCCGCTCGGTCTTCGATCATGGTCAGGTTGGTGGCCAGCTCCTGTCTTGACTCGGCGGCATTCAGTTCCGGTATTGCAATGATCACCGTCAGCCGGTTGCCCGAGTCGCCGACGGGGCCGCTGAAACGCAGGCGAATACCTGCACCGCCCGGTCGACCCATGCTGTCGCACTCGATTTCTTCGTCACTCCAGTCCAGCGCCAGCTCTATGGCGCCATAGAGATTTCCTGCCAGGCGAGATTCAGTGCTGCAGCCACTGGCGTAGGCTGAGGGGGCCGGGGCCTGCAACAGTAGTGCCAGGGCCAGGCTCGCAATCCATGGATTGGTGGGTAATTTTTTTTCCTGTTGACGCAATTTTGTAAGATCCGGCTTGTCGTACTTAGGCATTATTACCGAACTTCCAGTGATTTGAGACAAATTTGTCGCCAGCTGTTGGCGTGCCGGACTCGCGAAACTACAATGGCACGCCCGCACGGACCCGGAGTTATTAATGAGCGTCATCGAAAATTTTCAGCAGATTGAACAGCATGCGAGTCGCCTGATCGTCGGCCAGGCGCACCTGATCAACCGCATGTTGATCGCACTGCTTTGCGACGGTCACTTGCTTGTCGAGGGCGCGCCGGGACTTGCCAAGACGCGGGCGATCAAGGTGCTGGCGGAAAGCATCGAGGGGGATTTTCACCGTCTCCAGTTCACGCCTGACCTGTTACCGGCAGACCTGACCGGCACGGAAATCTACCGCCCGCAGGAAGGGACTTTCGTATTTCGCAAGGGCCCCTTGTTTCACAACCTGATACTGGCCGACGAGATCAACCGCGCGCCGGCCAAGGTGCAATCCGCCCTGCTCGAAGCCATGGAAGAGCGGCAGATTACCGTGGGCGAAAAAAGTTACACCCTGCCCAACCTGTTCATGGTGATGGCGACACAGAACCCCATCGAGCAGGAGGGCACCTACCCGTTGCCCGAGGCGCAGCTCGACCGTTTTCTGCTGCATGTCAGGGTCGGGTATCCCAGCCGCGAGGACGAGCGACGCATCCTCGTATTGAACCGCGAAGAAGCCCTGGCCGGCGAACGGGATCCGTTTCAACCGCCAGAAATTTTGAGTGAGCGCTCGATCATGGAGGCGCGCCGCGCAATCCTGAAGTTGCACCTGTCTGCCGAACTCGAGAAGTACATTGTCAACATCGTGATTGCGACGCGCGACCCGGGCTCGGTCAAGGAATCCCTGGCGGGACAGGTCATGTATGGCGCCAGTCCGCGCGCGAGCATTGCCATCGATCGTTGCGCCCGCGCCTGCGCATGGCTGGCAGGACGCGATTACGTGGCGCCTGAAGACATCCAGGCCGTGGCAGCCGATGTGCTGCGCCACCGCATCGTCTTGAGTTTCGAGGCGGAAGCCGACGGCATTACCGCGGATTCCATTATCGAGGGCATTCTGGGTAGCGTCGGCGTACCCTAGTCACTACCTATGAGGCGGCGTGAGGAAGTTGAGGCGTATGCATCGCCGGTCAGTATTGACCAGGCAGCCCTCATTCGGCTGAGTGCGCCAGCCCGGGTCATCGCCCTCGATGCGCTTCGCATCAATTCGCTGCAGACCGGTGCCTACGTATCGCACTTCAAGGGGCGCGGCATGGAGTTCGACGAATCCCGTCCCTACCAGCCGGGCGATGATCCTCGCAGCATTGACTGGCGCGTTACTGCGCGCAGCACGACTGCGTACACCAAGCTGTTTCGCGAGGAAAGGGAGCGGCCCGTCCTGTTACTCGTTGATCTGCGCAACAGCATGCACTTTGCAACCCGCGGCAGTTTCAAGTCGGTCCGGGCGAGTTATGCCGCTGCCTTGCTGGCGTGGGCGGCCCACCAGAGAGGGGACCGGCTCGGCGGCATTATTTTTGGCGATACGACACATCGCGAGCTGAAGCCGCGGCTGGGTCGACAGGCAGCGCTGCATTTCGTGCACGAACTGGTCAATCACGCTGACTGGCAGTCCGCCCGCAATAACTGCGGTGCAACCAATCCGGAAGCGCTGCAACAGGCGATGGCCACCCTGCGGCGCGTCGCGCGGCCGGGAAGCCTGGTTATTGTGCTGAGCGATTTCAGCGGTTTTGGC
Source organism: Woeseiaceae bacterium (assembly GCA_036526055.1). Lineage (GTDB taxonomy): Bacteria > Pseudomonadota > Gammaproteobacteria > Steroidobacterales > Woeseiaceae > JAHEFE01. The sequence goes on along the minus strand of DATCZF010000119.1, from coordinate 2,669 downwards.
CGCACCGCCCAGTCCTATCTCGCGGGTATCGCGAGGCACAACGAGGTGCTGGCCATCAGTTGCAGCGATCCGCTGGAACAGGATCTGCCGCCACCCGGCCGGTATCGACTCGTTGCCAACGATGACAGCGTGGAAATAGACACGTCCGGGGTAAAATCGCGGCTGGCGTATCACGAAGAGTTCGAGCTGCGGCACCGGCAGCTGGAAGATTTTTGCCGCCGTTACTATATCCACCTGTTGCCACTGTCCACCGAGGACGATCCGGTAAGCCGGCTGCAGCAGGTGCTCGGGCGCCGCGGGAGGTAGCCGGAATGAACCCGGAGGATCTGCCGCTTCGCGACCTGCACCTGCCCGCCGAGATCGGCTGGTGGCCCCTGGCACCAGGCTGGTGGTTCCTGGCGGTGCTGCTGCTCGTCGGTATCGTGTACCTGGCGCTGCGGTTTTGGAGAAACTGGCGCCGCGCCGCGGCGCGGCGCGAGGCGCTGGTGGAATTCTCCCGATTGCGCACACAGCTTGATCAGGACGGCGATGTTGCCGGCTTTGTCGCAGCCGTATCGACACTGCTGCGCAGGGCGATGCTGGCCTATGGGGAACGGCAGCACGTCGCCGGTATTGTCGGCGACGAATGGCTGCATGCCCTCGACGAGGGACTTGCAAGGCCAGGGTTTCATAGCGGTATCGGGCGCTGCCTGGCGGAGTTGCCCTACCGTCCGCAACCCGCACTGCAGACCGGGGACCTCGAGGCGCTGACCAGCCTGGTGAAGCAACGCTTGCGCACGTTGCCGCGAGGCGCACGCTGATGTGGTCCCTGGAATGGCCATGGGCATTACTCGCGCTGCCGCTCCCGGTCCTGATGCGGTTGTTGCTGCCCGCCGAGGCCGGGCTGCGCGAAGCAGGCCTGCGAGTGCCCAGCCTGGCACGATTCGAGGCGCTGGGTGCGAGCCGCGATGCCGCGCAGCTGCGGCGCTGGCGGTTCTGGGTTGCCTTGCTTGCCTGGCTGTTCCTCGTACTGGCTGCGGCACGCCCGCAGCGTATCGGTGACGAACTCGAGATTCCGGTCACCGGGCGCAACCTGATGCTCGCCGTGGACCTGTCGGGGAGCATGGATGCGAAGGACTTTCAGTTGCAAAACCGCAAGGTCGACCGCTTGACGGCAACCAAGGCAGTGGCCAGCGATTTTATTCGGCGGCGCGAGGGCGATCGAATCGGGCTGATCCTGTTCGGTGAGCGCGCCTACCTGCAGGTGCCCCTGACGCTCGATCGCGAAACCGTCACGGTCTTGCTGCTGGAGTCGGAAATTGGTCTTGCCGGCGAGAAGACGGCAATTGGTGACGCGATCGGCCTTGCCGTCAAGCGAATCAACGACGCGGGCACCGGAGCGCAGGAACAGGTGCTGATTCTGCTGACTGATGGCGCCAATACGGCAGGCAATATCGAACCGTTGAAAGCCGCCGAGCTCGCGGCACAAATCGGCCTGAAAATTTACACGATCGGCATCGGGGCCGAGACCATGGAGATTCCATCCCTGCTTGGCGGCATGCGCCAGGTCAACCCCTCCGCGGATCTCGACGAGGCGACCCTGACTGCCATTGCCGAGCAGACAGGCGGTCGCTATTTCCGGGCGAAAGATACGGCGGCACTGCAGGAAATCTATGCGCTGCTGGATCGCATGGAGCCGGTCGCGGAACCGGAAGCGGGTTTTCGTCCCGCGAAGTCGTATTTTCACTGGCCGCTGGCCGCCGCATTGCTGCTCGCGTTCGTGATTGGCGCCGTGGCGCTGATGCCGAGGCGGCGAAAGGCCAGCGTGCTGCAGGAGGCGTCGCATGCCGTCTGAATTTCACTGGCTGCGTCCCGAGTGGTTCCTGGCGATTCCGGCCATCATTGCATTGCTGCTGTTCTTAATGCGCAGGCGTTTGAGTGCCGGCAGCTGGCAGGACATTATCGAGCCGCAACTGATTCCTCATGTGCTTACCGAAAAGCTGGGGGGCAGGGTGGATCATCGCTGGTGGCTGATGGCCCTCGGTGGCCTGCTGGCGGTACTGGCGCTGGCGGGCCCAAGCTGGGAAAGAATTGAGCAACCCGTCTTTCGTTCCGACCAGGCGCTGGTGATCGCGCTGGACCTGTCGCGCTCCATGGATGCGCAGGACCTGTCACCCAGCAGGCTCGTCAGGGCGAAACTCAAGATTCTGGATATCCTGAGGCGCCGGGAAGGCGGCCAGACCGCCCTGGTCGTTTACTCCGCAAATGCCTTCACGGTGACGCCACTGACATCGGACAGCGATACGATCGCGGCCCTGATCAACAGCCTGGGAACGGACATCATGCCGAGTCGCGGCAGTTACCCGGTTGCTGCAATTAACAAGGGCAGGGCCCTGCTGGAGCAGGCGGGTGCGCGTAATGGTGAAGTGTTGCTGATTACGGACGGTGGCAGCTCGGTTGCCGCAGAAAAAGCCGCCGCCAGTCTGCATGAGGCGGGGTACACGCTGTCCGTGCTCGGCGTCGGCACCAGCCAGGGCGCGCCCATACCGCAGCCGGGTGGCGGGTTCGTCACCGACCGCAGCGGCAAAATTGTCGTTCCAGGCCTGGAGACGACGGGTTTGCGCAACCTTGCAGCGGCCGGTTACGGTCGATTCGCCGTGCTGACGTCGAACGAGTCGGACCTGGACCAG
>DATCZF010000118.1:0-6303 GCA_036526055.1 Woeseiaceae bacterium | reverse complement strand
TCACCGAAAGAGTTCGTTATCGAAGACGGCAAGCTGGTCGGCATGCGCTTCGAGCAAATGGAATACAAGGTCGATGAAAATGGCCGCATAGATCGCGGCACCGCGACCGGCGAGGTCGTCATTCCCTGTGATGACGTCATCCTGGCGATCGGTCAGGACAATGCCTTTCCGTGGATTGAAAGAGACATTGGCATCGAGTTCAACGAGTGGGACTGCCCGGTCGTCGACGAAAAAACCATGATGTGTACGCGTCCCGGCGTATTTTTCGGTGGCGATTCCGCATTCGGCCCGAAAAACATCATCTGGGCCGTGGCCCATGGGCATGAAGCGGCAATTTCGATTCACAAGCATTGCCAGGGTCAGGATGTTAACGATCGGCTGCCCCGTGGTTTGAACCTGATCAGCCAGAAGATGGGCATGCACGAATGGAGTTTCTCGAACGCCTATGACCCCAGCGCGCGCCGCCTGATGCCGGCCGTGGGTATTCAGGAGCGATTCAAAAAGCTGGATATCGAGGTCGAACTGGGATTCACCGCGGAGCAGATCGTGCAGGAGGTCGAGCGTTGCCTGAATTGCGATATTCAAACGGTCTTCACGGAGAAATTGTGCATCGAGTGTGACGCCTGTATCGATATCTGTCCGGTCGATTGCCTGACGATTACCGACAATGGAACCGAAGACGATTTGCGGCAGCGTCTCTCTGCACCGGCGGAAAATATTCAGCAGGCGCTTTATGTGTCCGGGGATTTGCCGCATACGGGCCGCGTCATGGTCAAGGACGAAGACCTTTGCGTGCACTGCAGCCTGTGCGCGGAGCGCTGTCCGACGGGCGCCTGGGATATGCAGAAGTCACAGATACTGCTGCCCTACGCGATGGATGAAAAAAAGCACGATGAGGAAAAAGCAGCCAGGGTTTCGAACGCCTGAGCGGTGCGGCGAAGCAGAGGAATGGAGCAGGCGCTTGCGCCAGAGCGAATTAAGGAAAATTTCGAGTGTCCAGTGTGAATGATGTCGTTATCAAGATCGCTACCGTAAACGGAACGGGGTCGGCGAGCGCCAATGGCTTGCTGATGAAATCGATCTTTCGCATGGGAGTGCCGGTCGTCGGCAAGAACTACTTCCCGTCAAATATTCAGGGGCTGCCTACCTGGTACGAAATTCGTGTAACCGGGGAAGGCCATGCGGCGCGTGCGGACCGTGTCGACATCATGGTTGCCATGAATGCGCAGACTTATGCGCAGGATCTCGCCGAGGTTTCGCCTGGCGGGCTGCTTATTTATGACTCGACATGGCCACGCAGCAAGCTGCTCGCGCGTGAGGACATAACGGTCCTGGGCGTGCCGTTATCGCAACTGTGTAATGAGCATTTTCAGGGCGCCCGTGCGCGCATCCTGATGAAAAACGTTGCTTACGTCGGCGTCGTCGCGGCATTGCTCGACATAGACCTTGAGGTCATCACGCAGCTGCTCAGGGAGACATTCGCCTCCAAGCCGAAGCTGATCGACTCGAATCTCGAGGCGATCCGCCTGGGCTACGATTATGCGAACGCGCATTTCCCCTGCCCGCTGTCCAGCAAGATCGAGCCAATGGACAAGACGAGCGGGCACATCATCATAGACGGCAATACTGCTGCCGGGCTCGGCTGTGTTTATGCCGGCGCTACCGTGGGCGCCTGGTATCCGATTACGCCGTCGACGTCGCTGATGGACGCCTTCACCTCGTTTTGCCAGCGCCTGCGGGTCGATGAGAAAAGCGGCAAGAACAATTATTGCATCATCCAGGCAGAGGATGAGCTGGCCGCAATCGGCATGGTGCTGGGAGCGACCTGGAATGGTGCGCGAGCCTTCACCCCGACCAGCGGCCCCGGCATATCACTGATGAGCGAATTCATTGGTTTCGCCTATTACGCCGAAGTTCCCGCGGTTATTTTTGATGTGCAGCGCACCGGTCCCTCGACGGGCATGCCCACGCGGACGCAGCAATGTGATTTCATGATTTGCGCTTACGCATCACATGGCGATACCAAGCACGTATTGTTGTTCCCGGCAGACCCGGCTGAATGCTTTTACATGGCGGCAACCGCATTTGACCTGGCGGAACGCCTGCAAACACCGGTCATGGTGCTGTCGGACCTCGATATTGGCATGAACGACTGGATGTGCCCCGACCTCAAATGGGACGACGACTACCGGCCGGATCGCGGCAAGGTGCTGACCGCCGAGCAACTCGAGGCGATGGAAAAATTCTATCGGTACCTCGACGTCGACGGGGATGCCATTACATATCGCAGCCTGCCGGGCGTCCACCCCAAGGGATCTTTTTTCACTCGGGGCTCCGGGCACAACAAGTACGGCGGCTATACCGAGGACTCGGGCGAATACCAGGAAGTCATGGAACGTCTCGCCAGGAAATGGGAAACGGCGCGAACCCTGGTGCCGGAACCAGTGATCCACGGCAGCGGCAAAAACAAGGTTGGTATTCTGTCTGTTGGCAGCTGCGATGGCGCGGTACGGGAAGCGATCGCTCAGCTGGCAAGGAACGGCGTCAACCTGGATTACTGCCGGGTGAAGGCATTCCCCTTCAGCGAGACGGTGCGCGAATTCATCGAGCAGCATGACGTCGTTTATGTCGTCGAGCAGAATCGTGATGCACAGCTGCGTTCGCTGCTTATCCTGGATATTGGAGGAGATCCCGACAAACTGGTGCCGGTACTGCATTACAACGGATTGCCGATGACTGCGAGCTTCGTGGTTGGCAAGATTCAAGAAGACATGTCGAAGGGGCGTGCGGCCTGAGCCGCCGCGAGGCCGAAAGCATATGAGCTATATAGGAAAACCCAAGGTTGTACACCCGAAACTGCCGCGGAATAAGCTTGGCCTGTCGAAGCGGGATTACGAGGGGGTGGCATCGACGCTGTGCGCAGGGTGTGGCCACGATTCGATCACAGCAGCGATCATTCAGGCCGTGTTCGAGCTTGATATAGAGCCACACAAGCTCGCAAAAATGAGTGGAATCGGCTGCTCGTCCAAGACACCGGCGTATTTTGTCAGCCAGTCACATGGATTCAACTCGGTGCACGGACGCATGCCATCCGTGACGACAGGAGCCAATGCGGCCAATCGTGATCTGACCTACATCGGCGTTTCCGGGGACGGGGATTCGTTGTCGATTGGTATGGGCCAGTTCGCGCATGTCATACGCAGAAATCTCAATATGTGCTACATCATCGAGAATAATGGCGTCTATGGTTTGACCAAGGGCCAGTTCTCGGCGTCTGCCGACGTGGGGACCAAGGCCAAGAAAGGCGCGACCAACAAGCAACTGCCCATTGACCCCGTCAGTACCGCGATCGCGCTCGGCGCCACGTTTATTGCGCGCAGTTTCTCGGGCGACAAAAAGCAGCTGGTGCCGCTGATCAAGGGCGCCATACGCCACAAGGGTTTTGCATTGCTGGATATCATCAGCCCGTGTGTCACCTTTAACGATCATGCAGGATCGACCAAAAGTTACGCTCATACGCGACAGTTTTATCACCAGGTCATCGACGCCGACTTCATACCGCCCGCGAAGGAAATCATGGCCGCTTATGACGAGGGTTCGGCGCTGCCGGTCGCCCTGCATGACGGCAGCAAGATAATTCTGCGCAAGGTTGAAAAGGACTACGATCCGACCAGCCGGGCAGCCGCATTTTCATTTTTGCGCGAACGCGCCAACGCGGGCGAGATCATTACCGGTTTGCTCTACATCGACGAGGCGACTGGTGATATGCACGAGATGTCTAATACCGTAGACGAGCCACTCGCCAACGTTGCCTACGAAGAACTGTCACCCGGCCACGAAGCGCTGCAAAAGCTGATGGCGAGGTACCGGTAGCTACGGGTTGCAGCCGTCTTTTGGCGGATTCGGTAGCGGGCCGGGCGGCCTGAGCGGTCAGGGGAATGGGGTAATTTATCGTTAAGTTATTGATTATCAATCAGTAATCAATTAACTCAAAAATTTTTATAAAACTTCGCAACCAGTTGCCCGGCAGCAGTCATCTACTGGTTAAGAGCGGGATAAACCGCATTTGACCAACTGAGGAGAGGGAAATGGAAGACGTTTTAGTGCCGTCCATAATGTTTATCGGGTTGACGCTCGTGCTTGTAATGATGTTTTACTTTCGTTACCGCGCGAAGCAGGACATCCAGGCGACCATCAAGAGCGCTTTGGAGCGCGGGACCGAGTTGACGCCGGAGTTGCTGGCTCGACTGGGTGAGCCGGTTACCAAGGGTGAGACCTATATGCGTCGAGGCGTGATCTGGTTAGCCGCTGGTGTGGCTTTCGCGATATTTGCCGTGGTACTCGGGGAAGAAGAGGCAATGCGCCCAATACTGGCTACGGCGACATTTCCTGGATTAATTGGTGTGGCAAACCTGTTACTGTGGAAGTTCGCCGGTAACAAGGACTGAGTGACTGATTGAGCACGAAAGGGGACATTGGCGATGATGATTATCTCGTCGCGAAGGTGGTGGCGTACCAGGATAATGACGCCTTTGGCGAACTTGTACGCCGTCACCAGTCCCAAGTGCGAAATTTTTTGCGCAAGTTGTGCAGGGATGCAAGCCTCGCTGATGACCTTGCCCAGGACTGCTTCCTGCACGCATGGAACAAGCTGGGATCGTATTCAGGCAAAGGCAGTTTTATAGGCTGGTTACTGAAGGTTGCATATACGACGTTTCTGCAGGCAAAGCGCAAGTCTTCCAGATACGGCGAGATTCTTGGTGAGTTGCATGCAAATAACCTGCCGCAAAATCCGGGGAGTCAGACAAGCGATGAATTGCCGGATCTGGACAAGTTGCTCGATGTGCTGGAAGAACAGGAACGCGCTATCATGATACTGGGTTACGCTTGTGGCTTATCGCATTTTGAAATTGGTGAAGCGACTGGTCTACCCGTTGGTACCGTGAAATCGCACATGCATCGAAGCAAAGAAAAGATTCGCCAGGCATTCGATATTCGAGGTTGAGAGATGACTGACCTGACAAGAGAAGATGAATGGCTCAGAAAGGTGTTTCACCAGGAAACGCTGGCTGATGATGGCTTTTCAGAGGCCGTGATGCGTCGTGTGCGGCGCAGGCGCTGGGCGCGACGCTGGACGATGCCCATTTCGGTGTTGATCGGCACGGTCATCGCGGCGAAGCCGGCGATTGAACTATTAGTGTTTGTTAACAGCCTTTTCGGTGAGGTGCTGAGCAAGGCGGAATTGCTTAGTGTGCCTTCGGACTGGGTAACGCAGAGCGCTTCGTTTATGGTCGCCGGGGCCCTGCTCGTATTCGGCGGCATTTTCCTGAGCGCCTTGCAGGACTGACACAATCCGGCGTCATTCCTCGTGACGCCAGCAAATTTTTCCTGTCACGAGACACAGGTCATTGTTTCGAGCCACGTGCTCGCGTAAATTTGCCACATGAGTTTACGAGAACAAGTTGAAGCATTGCTGCCGAACTGGGAGCGCTGGTATCCGAGTCTGTTTGATGCGGCCAGCGACCTGGGAATTATCAAGGCGCGCGTCTGTTCTCCCGACTCCCTGTTGTTGTCCAATCGCCACTCACGTATCCAGGCAGCTGCCCTGCAGGCGTATCGTGAAAAATGGGGCGGGACAGAATAGACAGCCAACACGTTATTTCCTTTATTGACTATTGCCACGGGGCTGCGGCTGTCGCAGCCATTTTCTTTACAGACGACCCAGGAACCCGCTGTGACATACGATCTCGCCGCCATTCGTGAATGCTTTCCAGCGCTGTCCATCAGGGACAACGGTATGCCGCGTATCTATTTCGACAACCCGGCGGGAACGCAGGTGCCGTCGTCCGTGGCCGAGGCGATGAATCATTGCATGTTTGAAGCCAGCGCCAACCTGGGCGGCGCCTTTCGCAGCTCTGTTGCCGCGGACCAGGTCGTCCTCGATGCCCGGCTGGCCATGGCGGATTTTCTGAATGCGCCGTCGGAAGAGGAAATCGTTTTCGGTCAGAATATGACCTCGCTGACGTTTCATATCGGACGCTCGATCGGCAGGTACTTTAACGAGGGCGACGAAATCATCCTGTCGCGCATGTGTCATGACGGTAACGTTTATCCCTGGGTGTTGATGGCGCGCGATCACGGATTGACGGTGAAATGGCTGCCTTTCAATACCGAAACGTATGAGTTTGACCTGGACAGGCTCGATGAGCTGCTGAGCGATCGTACTCGGCTGGTCTGCGTTGGTGGTGCCAGCAACCTGACCGGTACGCTCAATGACGTAAAGACAATCTCTGACAAGGCCAG
>DATCZF010000117.1:0-2864 GCA_036526055.1 Woeseiaceae bacterium | reverse complement strand
TCGAGCAATTGGGTCAGTTGCAGGTAGCGGCTGTCGACCGGGGGATCCATGCGTGGCAGTACCACATCGTATTCGTCGAGACGCTTGAACACCGGCTGGCTGCGAACCAGGGGCCGAATACTGCTGACCTGCCGAATCTGGCCAAGCAGTTCGCCGTCTCGCAGGACCAGGCCGTCGACATCCAGCCAGTCGACGGCGAGGCCCCGTCCCAGCAGTTCCTGCATTAACAACAACGAGGTTTCCGTGTCGAGATTGAGAGTCTCGTACGGATCCATAATAAACAGCAAGCGTAACGGTGGCTGCATGGTGAGTCTCACTTGTCCCATCAGAAAAGTACCGTCCAGATACGGGAGACCCAATCGACAACGATGTCGCGCGACTGGTCCGCCAGCGGATTGAGAACGCCGCGCTGACCCGTGGTCGTAGCGTCTGCCGAGTTGCAGGCGTCGGTGGCTGTCTCACAGCACTCTGAGATACCGCTGTGGCACGGCAACTCGCGCAGCACTTCAACGAGCTCGTCCGGTAGTCCCAGCAGCAGGACCGCGAGGGTTGCGAGGATGGGCAGGCTGTGCCCGCGAGCATGTCTGGCCAGCCATGAGCGAACGGAGCGGGGCCGGTTCGCGGCTTTGATTGGCCGGGTTTCCTGTTGCGTATTCATAATGACACCTAAAATTCCAGAAATATCGAAATAACTACTCAAAAAAAGTCAGGACGCTCGCATGCAGGATTCCTCGCCGCAGCAATTTGCAAGGAGGAAACGGACCAGTTCGTCCATGTTGTCAAAGTCGCCTTTGCAGAGCAGGGTGCGGCTCTGCCGTTCCTGCGTTACCAGACCGGCTTGCACCAGCTTGCCAATGTGGTGCGAAAGCGTCGATGCAGGTATATCGAGTCGTCCCTGGATTTCCCCGACGGGGACGCCCTCTCGACCCGCTTCGATCAGCACGCGAAATACCGCTAACCGGGTGGGATTACCGAGTGCTTCGAGCTGTTTTGCGGCGTAGTCGAGTTCCATGGCGCGAATCCTATCGCCAGAACAAAGACTTTGTCAACTATATTTCTAGAATATTCGAAACAAATATTTTCAGGGATTTATAAAGTTAATAAAAACAATGCATTCCACTATGTTTCTCGAATCATTGCATTACATGAATGGGTGTTTGGCGTAATGGCAATCGCGTGTTTTGCGCTACGAGGGTGGCTGCCGTCCCGCCTGTTCGATGGTTGATCGCCGCATTCCGGATTCGGCGTCATGCGGGCAGGCTGCGCCTGCCGCTCACCTCAATCCCTGCTATAACTTCATGCGTCAGCAAAATGTGAGTACAATTTCGCCTTTCACCATTCCCTGTCACCTTTAAACCACGCGAGAGATACTGTGAGCAACTTCGACGCACAATATGAAAAAGTAAAAAATGCCCCTGGATTCATCGCCGCGCTTGATCAAAGCGGCGGCAGCACCCCCAAGGCCCTGGGCCTGTATGGCATCAGTTCCGATGCCTGGTCCAACGACGAGGAGATGTTCACGGTCGTTCACCAGATGCGTACGCGCATCATGACCTCGCCGTCTTTCGGCGGGGATCGCATTCTCGGCGCCATTCTCTTTGAGAACACCATGGACAGGCAGGTCGAAGGACAGTCGACAGCCGGTTACCTGTGGAACGTCAAGAACGTCGTGCCGTTTCTCAAGGTGGACAAGGGACTTGCCGACGAAGAGAACGGCGCCCAGGTCATGAAACCAATGCCGGACCTGGATGCTTTACTCGCAAAGGCCAAGGCGGCCGACATTTTCGGTACCAAGATGCGTTCTGTGATCAAGCAGGCGAATCCGGCAGGTATCAAGGCCGTGGTCGATCAGCAGTTTGAAATCGGCCGGCGCATCGTGGCCGCGGGCCTGGTGCCGATTATCGAGCCGGAAGTCGACATCAAGTGTCCGGACAAAGCCGCGGCAGAGGATATCCTGCATGCGGAGATCATGAAGCACCTGAACAGCCTTGGTGACGATGAGAACGTCATGCTCAAACTGACGCTGCCGGAGAATGACAACCTTTACGCGGACTGCGTCGCTCACCCGAATATCGTGCGTGTCGTGGCACTGTCCGGCGGCTATTCGCGCGAAGAAGCGAACGATCGCCTGGCGCGCCAGAACGACATGGTCGCAAGCTTCTCGCGGGCATTGTCGGAAGGCCTGAGCGCGCAGCAGTCCGACGACGAGTTCGACGCAACGCTGGATGCTTCGATCGCAAGCATTTTCGCTGCATCGAATACGTAAGCGCTGTGTCCACAAGAAGAAGCCTCCGCGAACGATCGCGGGGGCTTTTTTCTTGCGATGCCCCAGCAATGTGGCCCGTATTTCGCACCCGCAGTCTCGCCGGAGCAAGGATTAAACAGTGCTGCGAACGCGCTGCGCTGTAATCGACTGCCGCGCCGAACATCAAAGAATATTGCGACCGGCATGTACCTTTGCAGTTAGCCGCTCAAGGTGCTGTGTCAGAAGGTGCGACGCGGTTTCTTTCCCGTCGTAGCCTCGTGCTAAAGTCGAAGCCCATACGTCGGGGGCGCGAATAGAGGGCGGTCATCGGCTCATGCCGAAGGCTTCGCCCGAACTGACCGGAAACAACCAGCGGAGTGCATCATGGCAACAAAAACCAGGGCTGACTGGCACGAGGCAGCAAACAGCATCAAAATCGATGGCCGGGCGTTCATCAACGGTAAGGCCGTTGACGCGTTATCCGGCGAAACCCGCCCGAATGTGAGCCCCGGTGACGGTCGTGACCTGGGTCCCGTGGCCTATTGCGGTACCGAAGATGCCGACCTCGCAATCGGCATTGCCCGCAAAACGTTTGAAAGTGGCGTGTGGTCGCGCATGG
>DATCZF010000116.1:0-5515 GCA_036526055.1 Woeseiaceae bacterium | reverse complement strand
CATCAGCCGCAGCCGCCGATCGGGCGAGGAAGTCGCGAGGGGTGAGGTGCTGGGCCAGCTGACGGATATAGAGAATCTGGAGGTGCGCGCATTCGTGCCGCTGAAACATCTTCCGCGCACGGTGGCGGGCGATCCCATTGCTGTCTTTGCGACGGATGCTTCGCACACCGGCACCATCCGTTCGCTCGTGCCCACAGGCGACGTTCGATCACAGACCTTCGAGGCACGCATCGACCTGCCGTCGGACGCGATACGCGACTGGACCGTCGGGCAGCTCGTGAGCGTTGCCATTCCGATCCGCGCCCGGCAGCTTGCGCTTGCCGTACCGCGCGATGCGCTGGTGCTGCGCCAGGACGGGTCCTTCGTTTTCCGCATTAACGCCGACAACAAGGCCGAGCAGATCGAGGTCGAGATCGGGGACTCATCCGGCGACCTGATTGCGGTTCGCGGCGACCTGGCGGAAGGCGACCGTGTCGCAATCCGCGGCGCAGAAAACCTGGCAGAAGGTGCAAATGTCCGGATACTTGTATCCGATTCTTCGGCTACCGCCGACAACGGGTTCACGCCGTCAGAGCGGCCGACCGGTTGAGCACCGGTCGTCGGCATGTCGGCATCCTTGTCTAGCGAACTCTGGCGATTCGGATTCGGCGCGCCTCACCAACCAGCTGCATCTTGTACCCAAAAAAATCCCTGGTGATGGTTACGTCGAAATTGCAGTCGCCGAACTTGATGCGGCTATCGGTCTTCTGTTTCCAGACCTGGCCGTTGTCGAAATAAAAATAGGTATCATTCCGCGCATCCTGCCGACACTCGACGACGGTGCCGGTAATTACTTCTTTGCGCTGCTCATCCTCCCGACGGTCCAGCGTTTCACTTCCTACGTCGTCGTTGAGTTCGACGTAAGATGTTGTGCCTGCTTCAGGGCCCTGCGTACGCGGCGCCTGGTTGACCGGGCTGTATCGGTCCGCAAGTTCGTCATAGCAAGCGACTCGCGCCTCCGTGTCAGCAAGGCCCCGGCATGAACGCAATGCGTCTTCCAGCTGTTCATCTGGATGAGCCGGCACGCAGACCACAGTCATCACTGCAGCAGCGAAGCTCAGTCGTAAGACGTATTGCTGGTCGGTCCTGGTCGTTGCCATATCCGATACCCTGCCTTGTGGCGGGTCTCTGCCGTCCCTACTCTGTGACCACTCCGCCGGCCTCCAGTCGCTGCTTCAGTCCGGCCAGTTGCTTCCTGTATCTAGTCCACTTTCCTACTGAACGCGTATGCACTTTCTCCCGCACCTGTGCGGAACTCGCAGTTGCAATCGGCGCAGCAACGCTGTCCAGGCGCAGACATGCCTCCTCGAATGCCAACCCCAACCTGTCGAGCAATATCCGGGTCTGGTTATCCTGGTCCGTGACGAGCTGCTCGTACTCGAGCTCGATCATCCGATTGCCGAGAACTTCTCGCCAGTGCCTGCTCAGACGGTCGTATGCAAGATAATACTCCGCCAGATCATCGAGCGAGTAGGCAAAGCGGAAATACGACTGCTTGAACATGGCAAAACAGGCGTCCAGCGGATTCCGCCGCAGGTGTACTATTTTTGCGTCCGGCCATGCCTTGGCGACGAAACCGAGAAACAACACGTTTTCCGGGAGCTTATCGATGAACAGGGGTGCCTCGCCAAGCCGGTAGGATATCGCCTCGTAGTATTGCCCGGCGATGAGCCTCGGCTCGGCCGTTGCAGCTGCTTCGATGGCAGCGGGTGTAATCTGCCTGGACTGCTCGGCACCGCCCAGCCGGCGTAAAACCATTTGAAGTAGCTGCGTCTCGCCGGCGCTTTCGACCCGTGAATGGCTGGCAAGAATCCTGTCAGTCAGCGTCGTGCCCGTGCGTGGAAGCCCGACGATAAATATCGGCGTCCTGGTTGTCCCTTCTGCCGATGGAGCATCGGCCAACCAGGCTGCGGAGCAGACATTGCGGATCTTGTCCATGACCGCGACGTCTTCAGAGACATCATAGTCGCTAACCGACTTTACTGCGTTGCCTGCCCGAAGATAGTACTCAAACGATTCATCCCAACGCTCCAGATCCTCGAGTTCCTTGCCGATAGCGTAGTACAGGTAGATGTTCTTCGCCGGATCCGGATCCGCACCGTCCAGCAGGGCTATCATCTGCCGAACATGTTCATCATTGGACGCCCGCTGCAGTTGAGCCAGTTCGTAATGATTACGCTGATGCTTCGGGTGTTTTGCCAATAGCTTGTGGTAGATATTCTTCGCCACATCCGTCTTGCCGAGATATACCGCGCAGGAAGCCAGGTTAGCCTGTATTTTGTCGACGTCGGGTTGCAGGCGATCGGCAAGCTGATAGGCATCCCAGGCTTCCTGGTGAAGGCTCATGCGACTATATGTCTGGCCGGCAAGATCGAGATACCTGGGGCTATTGCCCAGCCCTGGTCGGTACTTGTCCAGCAGAATCCTGGCTTCCCCGTGCCGGTTGAGGAGCACCAGCAGGAAAGCAAGTTCGACTGCCGCGTCATATCGTCGATCATCAAGATCGAGTGCTCGGGAAAAAGCGGCAGCAGCGTCCTCGATCCGCCCCCGACCCTTCTGGGCCAGGCCAAGAAGATAATGGCCCTCCGCTTCCCGGGGGAGCATTCTCTTGAGATCGCGCGCACAGCGGGATACCTGGGCCCAGTCTCTTCTCACGGCCGCCTGCCGACCGGCGGCCGAGATTTCGTCGGCCTTTTTGGACAAATGACTTTTGCTCAATTCAACTAACCCGAATTCCTGAAGCCACCAGGTGTTCGCGCAATGGCTCGAGGTGTTTGCTGAACCGCTTCCACTTGTTGATCGAGCCGGTATGCACTCCCTGCCTGACCTGCACGGAGCTTGCTGTGGTCGTGGCCTGCTTGTTGCGGTCAAAATGCAGACAAGCATCCTCAAACTCGAGCCCGAGCCGATCCAATAGCCGTCGAGTCTGATTTTCCTGGTCGCTTACGAGTTCCTCGTACCTTACCTCCACGAGCTGGTCGCCCAGCAATGTCCTCCAGTGATTACACAACCGCTCGTGAGCAACATAGTAGCGAGCAAGGTCATCGAGGTTATAAGAATACTTGTAAGCCCACGTAAAGACCTGCTTGTACATAGAAAAACAGCTATCCATAGGATTGCGTCGAAGCATGATGATCGGGGTATCAGGCCACGCCTTGGCAACAAAACCCAGATAGAGCACGTTGAACGGAAGCTTGTCGACAAAAAGCGGTTCGTCTCCGAGGCGGTAACGCAGGGCATCTACATAGCCGTTGGCAATATTTTCGATATTCTTGCGGGCGGCAGCCCTGAGCATGTCCGGGGTCATTTTCTCGGTGCTGGCAACGCCGCTCTCGTGCCGTATGGTCATTTGAAGGAACGGGGTTTCGTCAACGCTGCGTACTTTCGAATGGCTTGCAATAATTCTTTCCGTCAATGTCGTCCCGGTCCGGGGCAAGCCAACTACGAATAGAGGCGTCTTATCGCCCTCCCATTCCATTCGACCTTGCTGCAGCCACTCCTCGTCACAGGTTTCTATGACGGCATCTACTATCGCGATATCCGAATCAACAGAGTAATTCGCAACGGAGCTTACCGCGTCCCCGCCTCTCTTGTAGTATTCGAAGGCTTCGTCCCATTCCTCCAGGTCCTCGTATTCCTTGCCGAGAGCGTAATAAAGAAAGACGTTGCGGTCGGGGGTTTGTTTCGTTTCCCGCAGTATCTGTTCCATCTGCTCTATGTGATGCCTGTCTTTCGCACGCTGAAGTCTTGCCAACCGGTAGTGGTTGTGTTGGTGGGTCGGATTTTTCTCCAGCAATTGCTGATACACATCGCGAGCACGTTCAATCTCCCCGACATAGACCGCACACGCCGCAAGATTGGCTTGGAAAAGGTTGATCTCCGGCTGCAATTCAACGGCCTTCTGGTATAGCGGCCAGGCCTTTTCCGGCATACCAATCTCCGTATAGGTGGTAGCAGCCATATCCAGGTAGCGTGGACTGTTCCCGAGGTGATCCTGATATTCTTCGAGTATCGCGCGGACATCACCGTTGCGCCGGGCAATCGAGTACTGCGTCGCCAACTCGACCGCAGCATCGTAACGCCCGGAATCGAGGCGCAAGACCTGCTCAAACGCACTTACTGCCTTGCGCGGTCGCCGGGCAGCCTTTTCCGTTAATCCCAGTAAGAAGAGACCTTCCGGGTCGTTTTCATCGGCCGATAGAATTGCTTCCGCACAATTTCGTACCGTGGGCCAGTCCCTGTGCGAAGCTGCTCGCCTCGCAGTAGTGCTGAGTCTTTGTTTGTTGCTATTCACGGCGCTAATCTGCCACCCGGTTGCGAGCTTTTCAATTGATGCGCGGTACCCGGTCTGGCCTCAGCTACTCGCAGACTCGCAGTGCTATAATTTAGCAATGGGGTAGCATCTCTCATAACAACTCTAATTTGCGACACGATACATCAGTTACCGATGCCTGGGACGTCTACTGGAAGGGCGCGCGTGGTGCCACTACCCCGATCGATGGTGGCGTCCGTAATCCTGTGGTCAGGAATTTCTGGGTTGACAGGCTGTCATCCTTACTCCGCGAAAACCCGGAAACGGCAATCCTTGACATTGCTTCGGGCGACGGGGCGATACTTGATATCCTGAGCTCGATCGACGACCGAATTACAGGCAAGGTTACATGCGTCGACTCATCGCCCGCAGCCATTGACAGCATCGGCTCACGATTTCCCGCCGCCACAGGTGTCATTGCAGATGCGGCATCGATCCCACTCGATGATAACGGTTTTGCGCTCGTAACGAGTCAATTCGGCGTTGAGTACGCGGGGGCCGATGCGATCGACGAGGCCGCGAGGCTCGTTGCTCCGGGTGGCCAAATGATTCTGTTGATGCATATGGCGGGAAGCCTGATGCATCGCGAATGCGAGGCAGCTCTTGACGCAATCCGGGCTACCGAAAAATCCGGATTCATTCACCTCGCGCTGAGCATGTTTGAATCCGGCTTTGCGGCTGTTCGGGGTGCCGACCGGCGGGCGTACGATACAGCGGCAGCCAGGCTGAACCCGGCCGTCCGGCAGATCGAGAAAACAATCGGAAGATATGGCGAAAATGTCGCAGGTGGCACTATCTCGGCTCTCTATTCCGGCGTCGCGACCATTCACGCCGAGATACAGCATTACGAGCCGCAACCAGTGCTCGATTGGCTGCACATTATGAAAGAAGAGATGACCAGCTTTGCTGGTCGGATGCAGTCCATGAATCGAGCAGCATTGAGTGAAGCTGAGTACTCGAAGATACGCAGGCGCATACAGGAACGCGGCTATACGGTCGATCTGAATGATCGATTGAGCGACCTCAGCGGGATCCCCTTGGGCTGGCTGGTCATTGCGGTGGCAAATAGCTAGATTGTCGGTTTCAAGACGCCGGAAGAACATATGTCAACATCAGGCAAGGTCGGAGGGGACGCGCTCGAGCATGCCAGGTCTCAGCTCGGCG
>DATCZF010000115.1:0-12230 GCA_036526055.1 Woeseiaceae bacterium | reverse complement strand
GCACATGGGGCGATCGACATATCGGACGGACTCGTCGGCGACCTCCGCAAGATGCTCGACGCCAGCGGCGTCGGGGCCGAGGTCGAGGTCGACCGGGTGCCGCTGTCGGCGGCCCTGAGCGCGCGATTCGATGCGGACGCGTCGCTCGGCTTCGCGATGACCGGCGGCGATGACTACGAGCTGTGTTTCACGGCGCCTGCGGCTGCCGCCGACCGGGTCGCTGCGCTGGCGGCAAAACTGCAGCTCGATCTGACCTGCATCGGCGAGATTCGGCAAGGCGACACGGTGCAATGCATGAGCAACGGTAAAGCACTGGAAATCGCCGACACGGGTTACCTGCATTTCCGGGGGGCGACACCGTGAAACGCATTCAACCCCGCCTGGTATTTACCAATCCCGTGCATTTCCTGGCATTCGGCTTTGGCAGCGGCCTTGCCCCGCTGGCGCCGGGGACGGCCGGCTCGCTGGTTGGTGCCCTGATTGCCTGGTGGACCGCCGATTTGCCCATCGAGTACAAAAGTGTGATCGCCGTCACGTTTCTCCTTGCCGGCGTCTGGATTTGTGGAAAAAGTGCCCGCGATATCGGTGTCCATGACCACCCAGGCATCGTCTGGGACGAGATCGCGGCAATCTATGCCGTGCTGCTGCTGGTGCCCGCAACCATCCCCTGGTGGCTCGCAGGCTTTGCCCTGTTCCGCCTGTTCGATATCTGGAAGCCATGGCCGATTCGCGACCTGGATCACAGACTGCAAGGTGGCCTGGGAATTATGCTCGACGATGTAGTAGCAGCCCTCTATACCGCGTTTTTTCTCGCCATGGGGGGGTGGCTCATTAACTGATAAAGCGCGAGTTGGCATGGCAACACCAGTATCAAAATTACGCAGAAATTCGGGCGTACCGGACAAGATCGGCAAATACGTGATCGTCAACCAGGTCGGCAAGGGGAGTACCGGCACGGTTTACCTGTCGCACGATCCGTACTACCGGCGCGACGTCGCGATCAAGGTATACAACATCGATGTCGATGATGACCCGGAACGTGCGCGAGTTTCCCGCAAGATGTTTTTCAACGAAGCGCACATGGTCGGCAGGCTGCAGCACCCCAACATCATGCCGATTTACGACGCGGGCGAGGAAAACGGCAAATACTACGTGGTGACGGAACACGTGCATGGCGCGCGGACACTCGCCGCATACTGCCGCCCGGACAACCTGTTGCAGGTGGACGACGTCGTCGAGATCGTCTACAAGGTTGCGAAAGCGCTTCATTACGCGCACAGCCGCGGTGTTATTCATCGCGACATCAAGCCGAACAACATCATGCTCACGGTGGATAACGATGTTCGCATCGTCGACTTCGGGATTGCGATCTGCAAGGACTCGGAAGCATCGCGCATCGAGGGCATCGCAGGTTCTCCCAGTTACATGTCACCGGAACAGGTGCAGTCCGAGGAGCTGACGTCCCGTTCGGATATTTACTCCCTTGGTGCCGTGCTCTACGAATTGCTGACCGGTTTTCGCTCGTTCAGAGCGGATAACCTGTCGAAGCTGCTGCATCAGATCATCTATGCGACTCCCGCACCCATACATACCTACCGCGATGACATTCCGGAAGAACTGGAACAGATCGTGGTGATGGCCATGCAAAAGGACCCGCGGCGCCGCACGGTCAGCGGGGCGCAGATGGCGTCGGCGTTATCGCGCGTTTATCACGACCTGCGCACCCGTTACAAACTGCTCAACCAGGAAGAACACTTTGACATGCTGCGAACGCTGCGTTTTTTCCACGATTTCTCCCACAAGGAAATCCTGGAAGTGATGCGGGCCAGTTCCTGGCGCAATTTTGAGCCAGGGCAGGAGATCGTTCGTGAAGGCGAAATGGATGACCGCTTCTACATTATCGTGACCGGCGGCGCGGACGTGGTGGCAAATGGCAAAGTCGTCGGTGCGATCGGCAGTGGCGATTGTTTCGGTGAGACAAGCTACGTGCATGGCGCCAAACGCGCCGCATCAATCATCGCCACTGAGCCGTCCACCGTGCTGCGCGTGAGTTCGAGCCAGATGGAGCAGGCAACGGCTGCGACGCAGCTGCGTTTCAACAAGGTGTTCCTGCGCACGCTCATCACCCGCCTGCAGAGCTAGCCCCGCAAGCGCAATCAGTCGTCGCTTTCGAAAGCGTCCAGCTGGGCGTCCCCGCCCGCGCTTTTGATCAGGATCTCGACGCGCTGCTCCGCCTGTTTCAGAGCAGTCTGGCAGCCGCGAGTCAGCTTGATACCTTCCTCGAACTTCTTCATGGCCTTCTCGAGGGGCAGGTCGCCGTTTTCCAGCTCGTCCACCAGTTCCTCCAGATCGGCAAGTGCTTTTTCGAGATCTATCTCTTTATCCTTGTTTGCTGACATTCGGGTATATACTCACGGCTCGTCTGCTAAATTTATCGTAAAACTACACAGGACCTCGAGCAGGGTCAATCGGCGGGTCATGTTGACTTTGCAAAGGGCGTTTACTACAGTTTGGACACGTTTAGACTCAGTCTAATTTCCATAGACTGAAAACTCGAATTAGGAGCCACCATGGAACTGAAAGGCAGCAAAACAGAAGAAAACCTGAAGGCCGCATTTGCCGGCGAGTCACAAGCCAACCGGCGTTACCTGTATTTTGCGGCAAAGGCTGACGTTGAAGGCTATAACGATGTCGCGGCTGTATTCCGTTCAACGGCAGAGGGCGAGACGGGCCATGCGCATGGCCACCTGGAGTATCTCGAAGCTGTCGGCGATCCTGCAACTGGCCTGCCGATCGGCGCTACCGCCGACAACCTGAAGGCCGCCATTGCCGGCGAAACCCATGAGTACACTGATATGTACCCGGGTATGGCAAGGGCAGCACGCGACGAAGATTTCGATGAAATCGCCGATTGGTTTGAGACTTTGGCCAAGGCCGAGCGTTCTCATGCAAATCGCTTCCAGAAGGCACTGGACGCACTCGAAGACTAAGTTCCATGGATCCGGGCTGACCAGCCGGTCAGCCCGGTATTTGGAGAATAACAATGAGCACAGGTGGCCCGCGGGAGGGTAGTCTCGAGGCACCGACGAGACACCCGCTAAACTGGCAAGACGATTCCTTTTACGACAGCGAGGCGCTTTTCAAGGAGCTCGAAAGAGTCTTTGATATCTGTCATGGCTGTCGGCGTTGCTTCAGTCTGTGCAACGCGTTTCCGACCCTGTTCGATGCGGTGGACGAGTCATCGACCGGAGAAGTCGATGGCGTACCGCGGCAGGTTTACTGGGACGTTGTCGATCACTGTTACCTGTGCGACATGTGTTACATGAGCAAATGCCCCTACGTGCCGCCGCACGAGTGGCAGGTCGATTTTCCACACCTGATGCTGCGTGCCAAGGCACAGCGATTTCGTGAGGAAGGCGCGCCGCGCCGAGACCGAATCCTCAGCGCAACGGATACGATCGGCAAACTGGCCGGAATACCGGTCGTGGTGCACGCGGTTAACGCAGTCAATCGCAGCAAGACGGGACGCAAACTCATCGAGAAGACGATGCGCGTGCACCGCGATGCCCCGATTCCCGAATTTCATTCCAACACGGCCCGCAAACGCCTGCGTTCCCACCGCGGTGCCAGCGGCGAGAATGCCGTGGCAACCGCAACAACGCGCGGCAAGGTGGTGCTTTTCACGACCTGTTACGGCAATCGCAATATGCCGTCCATGGACGAAGATCTCGTCGCCGTGTTCGAGCACAACGGCATTCCTGTCGCGCTGGCGGAAAAGGAACGCTGTTGCGGCATGCCCAAGCTGGAACTGGGCGACCTCGAAGCCGTTGCCCGCGCCAAGGAGGTCAATGTTCCGGAACTGCTGGCCTGGGTGGAGAAGGGCTGGGACATCGTCGCGCCGATTCCTTCCTGCGCACTGATGTTCAAGCAGGAGCTGCCGCTGATGTTCCCGGACGACCCCGACGTTGCGAGGGTCAAGGCGGCGATGTACGACCCGTTCGAATACCTGATGCTGCGGCATAAAGACGGTAAGTTACGCACCGATTTCAAAGACTCGCTGGGCAAGGTGTCTTACCAGGTTCCCTGCCACTTGCGAGTGCAGAATATTGGCCTGAAAACTCGCGACGCACTGCAACTCGTGCCGGACACCGTGATTGACGTCATCGAACGCTGTTCGGGGCACGATGGCACCTACGCGGTGAAAAAGGAATTTCACGAAATTTCCCGCAAAATAGCCGCACCGGTAGTGCGCAAGGTCGAAAAGAACACGCCCGACCATTTCGTCAGCGATTGTCCCATGGCGGCAGAGCAGATTGCCGCCGGTGTCGAGGGCGCGAAGGCCGAACATCCGCTGGGCCTGCTGCGCAAGGCTTACGGTATCTGAAGGATTGACTGAAGAATGACTGCCATGGAAAAACTCTCACGCAAGGATTTGTACTCGCTGGAACAGTATGCGGAAATCAGGCCCGAATTCCGCCAGCGCGTCATGAACCACAAGCGCAACCGAAAGCTGCATATCGGCACCAATGCCACGCTGTATTTCGAAGACCGGCTGACAATGCAGTACCAGGTCCAGGAAATGTTGCGCATCGAGCGTATTTTCGAAGCCGCCGGCATTCAGGAGGAACTCGACGCATACAATCCCCTGATTCCGGACGGCAGTAACTGGAAAGCAACCTTCATGGTTGAATTTCCGGACGTTGCGGAGCGCCAGGAAATGCTTCGGCATCTCGTGGGCATCGAGAATCATGTCTGGATGCGCGTCGGCGAGCTCGACAGGATTCGGCCGATTGCGGACGAAGATCTCGATCGCAGCGACGAGGCCAAGACTTCGGCAGTGCATTTCATGCGCTTCGAGCTGAATGCAGAAGAAGTCGCCGCGCTGAAAGGCGGCGCAAAGTTATCCGCCGGGATTGATCATCCATACTACCAGGCGGACGTGGATCCGGTTCCCGATGCTATTCGCAGCGCATTGCTCGCGGATCTGGACTGAACAACGATATTCGGCAATTTACGCTTGAGCGAGCAGGCGCACATCCTGCTAGAATCGCGGCGTGTCAAAACTTGCGAACCTGAATTGCTGACTTAATGAGTAAACGCTACAACGCTGCCGATATCGAAGTACTCAGTGGCCTCGAGCCTGTCCGCCGGCGGCCGGGCATGTACACCGATACCACCCGACCCAACCACCTGGCGCATGAAGTCGTTGACAACAGTGTCGATGAAGCGCTGGCCGGACATTGCAAGAAAATCAGTGTAACGCTTTATGCGGATGGTTCGGTCGAGGTAACCGACGACGGCCGTGGCATGCCGGTCGACAATCACCCCAAGGAAAAAATTCCCGGTGTCGAGCTGATCCTCACCCGCTTGCACGCCGGCGGCAAATTTTCCAACGAAAATTATCAGTACTCCGGAGGCCTGCACGGCGTCGGCGTATCCGTCGTCAACGCGCTGTCCCGGAACCTGGAGGTCTGGATTCGTCGCGACGGCAAGGAATACAACATGAGCTTCGCCGACGGCAACAAGCGCGGCAAGCTCGAGGTTGTCGGCAAAGTTGGCAAGGCCAATACCGGTACGACGATTCGTTTCTGGCCGAACCCGCAATATTTCGATTCGCCGAAGATTTCCGTCTCCCGCCTGAAGCATGCCCTGCGTGCAAAAGCGGTCCTGTGTCCCGGGCTGGTCGTGCGCCTGAAGGTCGAAAAACCGGAAGAACAGGTCGAATGGTGTTACAGCGGCGGGCTCGAGGAATACCTGCTGGAGGCGGTGGGCGCGGAGGAGCGTCTGCCCAGCGATCCGTTTTCCGAGAATTTCGCGAGCGAGCACGAGACGGTTGACTGGTCGCTTGTGTGGCTTCCCGAGGGCGGCCAGGTTCTTTTCGAGAGTTACGTCAACCTGATTCCCACGCCGCAGGGCGGTACCCACGTGAACGGCCTGCGCACCGGGCTGACCGAAGCCTTGCGGGAATTTTGCGAGTTCCGCAACCTTCTGCCGCGCGGTATCAAGCTCGCACCGGATGATGTCTGGGACGGACTGAACTTTGTCCTCAGCATCAAGATGGAAGACCCGCAATTTTCGGGGCAGACGAAGGAAAGGCTATCGTCCCGCGAGACGGCGGCCTTCGTCGGTGGCGTGGTCAAGGACAGCTTTGCGCTGTGGCTGAACCAGCACCCGGAAACCGGTGACCAGATCGCCCAGAATGCGATCAACAAGGCCCAGATTCGACTGAAAGCGACCAAGAAGGTGGTGCGCAAGCGCGTGGTCGCCGGACCCGCGCTGCCCGGCAAGCTGGCTGACTGCACCAGCCAGGCGCCGGAATTCAGCGAGATCTTTCTCGTGGAGGGTGATTCGGCCGGGGGCTCCGCCAAACAGGCGCGAGACCGGGAGACGCAGGCGATCATGCCGCTCAGGGGCAAGATTCTGAATACCTGGGAGGTCGACACCAACGAAATCCTCGCCTCCCAGGAAGTCCACGATATCAGCGTAGCAATAGGCGTCGACCCGGGCAGCGGCGACCTGTCCAACCTGCGGTACCACAAGATCTGCATCCTCGCGGATGCGGATTCCGACGGTGCCCACATCGCTACCCTGATCTGCGCGTTATTCGTGCGCCATTTCAAGAACCTGGTGCTGGCGGGTCACATCTATGTTGCGATGCCGCCGCTGTTTCGCATCGACGTTGGCAAGGATGTGTTCTATGCGCTTGACGAGGCGGAACGACAGGGAATCCTCGACCGCATCTCTGCCGAGAATCGCAAGGGCAAGATCACGGTGACCCGGTTCAAGGGGCTTGGCGAAATGAGCCCACCGCAACTGCGCGAGACGACCATGAACCGGGATACGCGCCGCCTGGTGCAGTTGACGATAAACACCAAGGACAACACGGAACAGGTCCTCGACATGTTGCTGGCGAAAAAGCGTTCGTCAGATCGGCGCGAGTGGCTCGAAACCAAGGGCAACCTCGCAGAAATCTAGGAGGCTCCCGGCGCTGCTGCCAGCGTCGGCGACAGGACAAGCGATGCAAAATGAACTGAACCTCGAAGGTGTGGAGCAACTCCCGGTCAAGGACTTTACCGAAAAGGCCTACCTGGACTACTCCATGTACGTCATCCTCGACCGCGCTTTGCCGCAAATCGGCGACGGGCTCAAGCCGGTGCAGCGGCGAATCATTTACGCGATGTCGGAGCTGGGCCTGTCTGCGGGATCCAAGCCGAAAAAGTCGGCGCGTACCGTGGGCGATGTCATTGGCAAGTACCATCCGCATGGCGACTCGGCCTGCTACGAAGCCATGGTGCTCATGGCCCAGGATTTCTCGTATCGCTACGCGATCATTGATGGCCAGGGCAACTGGGGTTCCACCGATGATCCCAAATCCTTTGCGGCGATGCGCTATACGGAATCGCGCCTGACGCCTTACGCAAAAAGCCTTCTGGCGGAACTCGGGCAGGGCACGGTCGACTGGGCCGCCAACTTCGACGGCACGCTCAACGAGCCGGTTGTGCTTCCGGCACGCCTCCCCAACCTGTTGCTGAACGGCACGACCGGCATTGCCGTGGGCATGTCCACAGACGTGCCGCCGCATAACCTGCGGGAGGTGGCCGCGGCGCTGATTCATCTCATCGACAAACCCAAGGCCTCGGTCAGCGACCTGATGACGCACGTCCGGGGGCCGGATTACGCGACCGGTGGCGAACTGATTTCATCGCCGAGCGAACTCGAAGAAATCTATTCGACCGGTAACGGCACGTTGCGGCTGCGCGCCACCTATGTGATCGAGGATGGCGACATTGTGATTCGTGCGCTTCCTTACCAGGTCTCGGGCAGCAAGATTCTTGAACAGATCGCGGCGCAGATGCGCGCGAAGAAATTGCCGATGGTCGAGGACCTGAGGGACGAGTCGGATCACGAAGAGCCGATCAGGCTGGTGATTACCCCGCGCTCTAATCGCGTTGATGTCGAGCAACTGATGTCGCACCTGTTCGCGACGACGTCGCTGGAACGGACGCTGCGCGTCAACATGAA
The DNA here is from genome assembly GCA_036526055.1 of Woeseiaceae bacterium. Lineage (GTDB taxonomy): Bacteria > Pseudomonadota > Gammaproteobacteria > Steroidobacterales > Woeseiaceae > JAHEFE01. The sequence continues at coordinate 4,208 of DATCZF010000115.1, read as the reverse complement.
CATCATTGCACTCGACGGAAGGCCGCGGACGTTTGACCTGAAGAGCCTGCTGGCGGAATGGCTGCAGTTCCGTACGGCGACCGTGCGGCGGCGCCTTGAATTTCGTCTGCAGAATGTCGAGGACCGGTTGCATATCCTCGATGGCTTGCTGGTCGCCTATCTGAACATCGATGAAGTCATTGCGATCATTCGCGAGGAAGACGACCCGAAAGCTACCCTGATAAAACGCTTCAAGCTGTCTGAAACGCAGGCCGAGGCCATCCTCAACCTGCGCTTGCGCAACCTGGCCAAGCTCGAGGAAATGAAAATCCGCGGCGAGCAGGATGAGCTGAGCGAGGAGCGCGATACGCTGCAGAAAACACTCGGCAGCGCGGCGCGCCTGAAGACGCTGATCAAGCAGGAAATCCTCGCAGATGCCGAGGACTATGGGGACGAGCGGCGCACCCGGCTGGTTGAGCGGGAAGCGGCCCAGGCGCTGGATGAGTCACAGCTGATCAGCAGCGAGCCGGTAACGGTCGTATTGTCTGAGCGCGGCTGGGCGCGAGCGGCGAAAGGCCATGATGTCGACCCATTGACGCTGAGTTACAAGTCGGGAGACGGCTTCCTGGCGGCGGCAAAAGGGCGCAGCAGCCAGCAGGCCATGTTCATTGACAGCAGTGGCCGGGTCTACAGCGTTGCCGCGCACACGCTGCCTTCCGCACGGGGCCAGGGAGACCCGCTGAGCGGGCGCTTCAATCCGCCCGACGGCGCCGCCTTCTGCGGTGCCATGATCGGCGAACCCGATGACAAGTGGCTGCTGGCGAGTGATGCCGGCTATGGGTTCGTGGCCAGCCTGGCGGACCTGGCGTCCCGCAACAAGGCGGGCAAAGCGGTGCTGCGCGTGCCCAAGGGTGGCCGTGCCGTGGTTCCGGCGCCGGTTCCAGCCACGCCGGGCAGCTTTATCGCTGCCGTCACGTCAACCGGTCGCATGCTGGTTTTCGAACTGGACGAGTTGCCGGAGCTGGCCAAGGGTAAAGGCAACAAGATTATCGGCATCCCTTCCAAGAAATACCTGTCCGGTGAAGAAAAACTGCAGGCGCTCGCGGTGGTGCCGGACGAGAAGAACCTTGTCGTGCATTCGGGGCAGCGTTTCATGACCATCAAGTGGCTGCCGCTTGACGATTATTACGGCGAACGCGGCCGGCGGGGCAAAATGCTGCCACAGGGTTGGCGCAAGGTGGACCGGCTGGACATCGATTAAAAAAAACCGGGCGATATGCCCGGTTTTTTTGTTCCTGAAGACAACGAATTAACCGTTGCTGGCTTTCTTGCGGCGTCTGCCGGGCACCTTGTCGGCTGGCAGCTGCATGGTTACGTCCGTCTCTTCCGACTCGTCTTCCAGTCCCGCGAGCAGGGCCGTGTCGATTTCCGCAACCAGGCTTTCGTCGATTTCAACCTCCTGTTCGACGATGGCCCGCATTTCGACCGTCTCATCATTCGGCCCGGCAGGACGTGCCGCCTCAAACGCTTCGGCGTCCATATCGACGGAGCCGTGCTGCTCCTGGTTTTCGGGCGAATTCAGCGCGTCGAACGCGGCCTTTGTATCGGCAAGGCGCATCGCCTGCGTAGCGCTCAATTCTGCCTCGTAGTCCTGTTGCAGCAGCTCGAAATCGACGTCTTCATTGATCGTCGTTGCCGAACTCGTGATTTCTGCGTTGCTGGGCTCCTCATCCGCTATGTCTGCGAAATTGAAATCCAGTTCCGCCGCAACCAGTTCTGCGGGAATTTCGTCTTCGACGATGACATCTGCATGGCGTGCGACATTTGCGCTGTTCATCGCCAGTTCGCTGCCCGCCGATTCGAGTCGAGCCTTGAATGCTTCCGGGCTTTCGCTGTCCTTGGCTGCATCGGCCAGTTTCGGCGCCCTTGCCGGTTTTGGCTTGCGTCGATCGGGAACAAACCCGCTGGTCGTCAACGAAGGATCAAATCCCGGCGTATGGAAAGCGGCGCCGCCACCGGGGCGGAACCGGCGCAGAATTCTGCGACCGAACAGGCCAAGCGCGATAAAGACGCCGACGGCCGCGCCTGTCAGCATCGGCCACCAGGATATGGGGTTACCTTCCGTGTCAGCCGGGCGAATCTCGCCGCCATTCGCTGACATTGCCGAATCTCCACCAAGGCTCACAGCGTCCGTGCTTGGTACAAACGGATTCGCGGTTTCGACGGCGAGTGTCGTATTCGGCGCAGCAGCCGGGCTTGCTTCAGTTTCGGTTGCCGCCGGTGTCGTCGCTGAAAGCGCAACGTCCGGGACTTCGGCAACGGCTTCCGCAGCCGGTTCTGCGACCGCTTCCTCAACCACCTCGGGGGCGACTTCGGCTACGGCCTCTGGCTTTTCGGTAATAGACGCTTCCGCACGGGCCTCAAAGTCGCTGAGTGCTGCAACGGGTGCAGCCAGCCTCGGCTCTGCTGTCGGCAGCGCTTCTTCCTGGCGGGTATTGGCCTGCTCCGACAGGAAAGGAATGGTGAGCAACGAGCCCGCCTTGAGGCGGTCAACGTCATTGGCATAAAAAGCGTCAGGATTGACGGCAAAAATCTGTCGCACAGTCTTCCAGACACCGGTGGGGCGGCCCTCAACGCGTGCCGCGATCGTCGACAACGTGTCACCTACTTGCACGCGGTACTCGCTGCCCTGGGCGATCGCTGCGCCATAACGCTGCACCGGCGCGCTGCGCGGTGCACTCCTGACTGCAGCTGGCTGGCTGGCGACGGGTGCCGTCACCGCGGTTGCAGGTTGCGCCGGTTTTACGGTTGGCTGCAGCTCTGCGACCGGGTTTACAGCAGCGCTCATGCGGCTTACCGGGTCTACAAACAGCGTGTATTCGCGACTCAGACGAGCCGTTCCCGGACACTCGACCGACAGATTCAGGCCGATAAGCGGTTCCGTAACCGGCTCGGTGCCGGTCACCAGGATACGATTGTTGCGCAGGCTGAGACGCGCATTGGTCACTGCCGGAATGCCACTCTCCGGAGAACCCTTGCGAAGAAAAATGCACAGATCCTGCACGCTCTCACCCGGGTTCATGGCAAAGGCAATGCTGGCGCGCAATGGCTGACCGAGGCCAGATTGCATCTGTGCAGCGCCCAGTTCGACGCCCAGCGCGGGCGTACTCACCACGCTCCCGAAAGCTACCAGTGCGGGAAGCAATGGCTTGCAGTTCGCTGAGAGATCTGCCAGCCGACCGGGTGCGTTTCGCTTAATCTTTCTTTTGCTCACCGTTCGATTCTCCGTTCCGGATGTGTGACCTGCATGCTTCGTTATCGCTGCCTGGTGGCGGGCTTGAAGATAGCGTCAGTCACAACACATAAAAGTATTTAGTTAAAACTGAGATTAGGCTGACCGAATGGATTAGAAACGGAACCGCGTCACTATTTGTAAATTCGCTCAACAAAAAATCGTTGCAAGTGATGAAAATGTGACGCGGATCACACGAATCGGCCAGCGCCTCCCCGCAGGCGGCTCATTCCTGCAGGACAACCTCGGGTTCGTGGACATAATGTCCCTGCATGAAATGAACGCCGAGCTGGAACAGCACGGCCATCGTATTGGCGTTCTCGACGCGTTCCGCGATCGTCATGATCTGCGCGTCGGTGGCTCTTTTCACAATGGCGCCGACCTTTTCCTGAAGTTCAGGGTCCTCGGTCAGCGCATGCATCAATTGCCCATCCAGTTTGAGGTAATCCGGCTTTATCGCATCCAGCATCTGCATACGATTGCTGTCAAAGCTGAAGTGCTCTATCGCCGTGCCTACGCCGACCCGACGCAACTTGTCGAACAGGAAGGTGACCGGATTCACCAGCCGGGCAGCATCCTGTTCCGCCACCTGGATGACTATTTGCTTTGCCTGGACACCGCTTCTGTTGATCAGCTCCTTGAGCCAGTCAATCAGCGTGGCATCTTCGACAGATTGCCGGGACAGGCGAATGAATACTTTTTCGGCACTGGTGGTCTTGCAGAAATCGGTCGCGGCATCCATCACCCAGCGGTCAATGGTTTTGCTCAGGTTATTGCGTTCCGCGGCGGGCAGAAACTCGGACGGCAGGACCTGGTTGCCCTGTTCATCCACCATGCGAACCAGTACGTCATACATACCGTTCGCGTTGTTGCGCAGGCCGGCGATCGGCAGCTGCACGATCCTGAAGCGGTTATCCATCAGCGCGGACTTGATGTG
>DATCZF010000114.1:0-4432 GCA_036526055.1 Woeseiaceae bacterium | reverse complement strand
CTCGTGCGCGCCTCGATCACGGACATATCCGACCGCAAGCGCAACGAAGCCCTGGCCTTTGCCGAGAACAAGATTCTCGAGATGATTGCCGCCAACGTCGACTTCGGCAAGACGCTGCGGGCGATTTGCCGCAGCGCCGAGGAAATGGGCGAGGGACTGCATGCGGCACTGATGTCGCTGGATACAAAGAGCGACACGCTCAACGTTGAACAGGCACCCGGGTTGCCCAAGGAGCTGGTTCGAGCGTTGGAATTCATGCCGCTCAATGAGGACGGGATTGCCTGTGCCGCAGCGGCGGCCAACAACCGACCAAAAATCGTCGAGAACCTGGCGGACGCCTCGTGCTGGGCGCCTTATCGGCAGCTTCTGGAGACGGCAGGGCTGAAGTCGGCCTGGTCTTTTCCGGTAGTGAACCACGGTGAACAGCTACTGGGTACGCTCGATATCTATGGACAAGAATGCAGTGCCCCGACGACCGCACAGCTCGACGTCATTGCGAGACTGGTCAGGCTCGCCGGCATCGCATTCAAGCGAAAAAATGACGAAGAGCTCCTCAAAAGCAGCGAGTCGCGTTACCGCGGGCTGTTCGAAAATGTCGTAGACGGCGTTTATATCTCCTCGCGGGACGGCGAAATCATTGCCGTCAATCCGGCGCTGGTCGGCATGCTTGGCTATGACAGTGCCGAGGATTTGCGCGCCGCCGGCAGCACGTCGTCGTTATACGTCAATGGCAATGACCGTGACCGCGTGTTTGCCGCGCTCGAGGAACACGGGTTCGTGCGCAATTTTGAGGCTCGTCTGCGGCGTAAGGATGGCCGGGAAATTGTTATCCTCGAGAATTCACGGGCGGTATGCGATGGGCATGGCAAAGTCGTGGCGCACGAAGGAACGATTACCGACATTACTGACCGCAAGATCGCCGAGACCCGCATATTCCAGGAAAAAGAACGTGCCCAGGTTACGCTGCAGTCCATCGGCGATGGCGTAATTACAACCAATGCCAACGGCATGATTGATTACATCAACCCGGTAGCACAGCAAGTCACTGGCTGGGAGACGCGGCTGGCCTGCGGTAAACCGATCGATCAAATCATGACGATCGTGAACGAACAGACCCGGGCGACGATTGCCAACCCGGCTCTTCGCTGCCTGAAGGAAGACCGGGTCATTTCACTGGCGGAAAATTCATTGCTCGTCACGCCGGAAGGCAACGAACTGCCGATCCAGATATCGGCGGCGCCGATTCGGGACAGATTGGGCAACATCATCGGCTCGGTTATCGTGTTTCACGATGTCAGCCGCGAAAGTCGGCTGTTCCGGCAGCTGGCTTACCAGGCGTCTCACGACGCATTGACGGACCTGATCAACCGGCGCGAATTCGAAAACCGGCTCGTTGCCGCAATCGATGCCTGCTATGCCAACCCGGAAGATACCCATGCCATGCTGTACGTCGATCTCGACCAGTTCAAGGTGATCAACGACACGTTTGGCCATATCGCCGGTGATGAGTTGTTGCGTCAGCTCGCACGCCTGATTCAGTCGAAGGTCCGTTCTACCGATGTCGTTGCGCGTCTGAGTGGCGATGAATACGGTATTTTGCTGTCCAGCTGTAACGAGACCCGGGCTTTTGAAGTTGCGGAGTCGATTCGCAGCGCAATCGAGGATTTCCGGTTCGTCTGGAAGGATGTTGCAGCGAGCATTCGCTGTTCGATCGGCATCGTGATGGTGGATAGCGAATGCGACGGGGTTGCCGGCGTAATGAGTTCTGCGGACGTCGCCTGTTACTCGGCGAAGGACATGGGCCGCAACCAGGCGCACATATACCAGGACACGGACGTTTCGGCACGTCACGAGGAAATGAAGTGGGTATCTCGAATAACGTCGGCTGTCGAGGACAATCGGCTGCAGCTCTATTACCAGCCCATCGTCGGTATCGGCGACAACGCTGGTGATGGTCACATGCACTATGAGCTGCTGCTTCGCATGCGCGGCGAAGACGGAAAGCTGGTACAGCCGGACCTGTTTATTCCGGCGGCTGAGCGCTACAACCTGATGTCAATGCTGGATCGCTGGGTCATTCGTGAGGCGCTGGAAAAGCTCGCCGACCGCACCGGTGATAATGGCCAGGCACGCTATACGCTGGCAATAAACCTGTCCGGTAACTCGCTGAGCGAAGACCGCTTCCTCGAGTTCCTGCAATATGAGCTGAAAAAGCTGCAGCTGCCGCGCGGTGCGCTGTGCTTTGAAATCACGGAGACGGCAGCCATTTCCAACCTGTCACGCGTCGTGCATTTCATGAGTTCGCTCAAAGAACTGGGTTGCCTGTTTTCACTGGATGACTTCGGCAGCGGCCTGTCGTCCTTCACTTACCTGAAAAACCTGCCCGTCGACTTTCTCAAGATTGATGGGCACTTTGTCAGCAATGTCGCGGTGGACAGCGTTGACCAAAGCATGGTCAAGGCTATCGCCGAAGTCGGCCAGGCGATGGGCATCAAGTCGATTGCTGAGCGGGTCGAGTCAGCCGAGGTCATGACGAAGCTCGCGGCGCTTGGCGTGCAATACGCGCAAGGCTTTTACATTGCCCACCCGACCAGCGTGGAAGGCTTCAAGCCCTGGTCAGAAGAGGCTGCGGCGGAAGGTCGCCAGCGAGCCTGATCCGCAGCGAAATCCGCTTTTCGCTGGCACATGCCGGTCGATACGGTAAACTGGCTCCAACCAGGGCCAGGATATTCCAGACAGATGCCGGATAAGCAATTTCGCTCGACCACCGGAAAGAACTTCAGGCTCGCCGCCCAGGAGCCACCGCCCTTCAGCGTATTAAATCCGCAATCCACGAAACCGCTCATCCTGGTCTGTGACCATGCCAGTCGAAAGATTCCCGCCTGCCTGGGTGACATGGGGCTCGACCCCTTGACGCGCAGATGCCACCTGGCCTGGGACATCGGCGCCGGCAACCTGACGCGGGAACTGGCGGCAAGGCTGGGTGCAACGGCAGTGCTGGGCGGCTATTCGCGCCTGGTGCTGGACTGCAATCGCGAATTGACCGATCCGAGCGCATTCCTGGAATTTGGTGACGGCGTGGCGATACCCGGCAACGTCGGCATCAGTGACGCAGAAAAGGCGGCCCGTGCCCAGGCCTTGTTCTGGCCCTACCATCATGCCATCGAGAGCGAAGTCAGGCGCCTCGCAGCAACCGGTAAAAAACCCTTGATGCTCGCAATTCACAGCTTTACGCCGGTACTGGACGGTGTCTCGCGGCGCTGGCAGATCGGCGTCTTGTGGGACGTCGACAGCCGCGTATCGTCCATGTTGCTCTCCCGGCTGCGACAGGCTGGCTACGAGGTCGGGGACAACCAGCCATATTCCGGACGTGCGCCGCAGGACTTTACGATCGATCACCACGCAGAAGGTGGCGGCCTGCCGCATGCCGGGCTGGAGATTCGCCAGGACCAGATTTTGCAGGCCTCCGGCGTTCGGAAAGTAACTGAAGTGCTTGCCCCGGTCATTACGGAAGTCATGGAAGCGGTAATCGCCCCAGGCCGGCGCATACCTGCCTGACAGGGGCGACAATAGCGACCTGGCGTTAGCGGGTCTTGTTCAGGAGTCGATGCATGATCAGAAAAGAGCCGAGTTTTACGGTAGGCATCGAAGAGGAATACCTGCTCGTCAGGCGGGATAACGGTGAGCTCGCGGCGGACCCGCCGGCGTCGTTCATGCTGGAGTGCGAAAAGCTCTGTGAAGGGCAGGTCGCGCCAGAGTTGCTGCGCTCGCAGGTCGAGGTCGGCACCCGGGTATGCCATTCGATTGCCGAGGCCCGCGAGGACCTGGCGCGGTTACGCAAGGCCATAATCAGCGTGGCCGCGGATCACGACCTGGCGCCGATTGCCGCATCCGCACACTCCTATGCAGACTGGGCTGCGCAAAAGCACACGGACAAGGATCGCTACGAGGCCCTGACGATGGAAATGCAAGGCGCGGCGCGTCGAATGGTGATTTGCGGCATGCACGTTCATGTTGGTATCGATGACGATGAGCTACGCATCGACCTGATGAACCAGATGAGTTATTTCCTGCCGCATCTGCTGGCCTTGTCCTGTTCGTCGCCATTCTGGGAAAGCAGGGACACGGGCCTCAAGAGTTATCGCCTGACGGTATTTGACGCGCTGCCGCGAACAGGCTTGCCCGAACGCTTTGAAAGTTTTGCCGAGTTTCAGCGCCACGTCGACATCCTGGTCGATGCCCAGCTGATCGAAGACGCGACCAAGGTCTGGTGGGACATGCGTCCGAGCGCGCGCTATCCGACGCTCGAGACGCGCATCATGGACGTGTGCACGCGCATGAATGATGCCATTGCGCTTGCCTCGCTCACGGTATGCATACTGCGCATGCTGTATCGACTGCGGCTGAATAATCAGCGCTGGCGCATCTACAC
>DATCZF010000113.1:0-8073 GCA_036526055.1 Woeseiaceae bacterium | reverse complement strand
ACCGATGAATCCGCCGATGGTTAACAGGGCGCGCGGCAGGTTGGCCAGAAGTTTTCGGCGGCTTTTTTCAATGAACCAGCGGCTTAGCGCGCATCCCAGGAACAGCAACGGGATCCAAGGTGCCAGGAAAGGCACATGGGGTAGCAGCGTCGCGCTTACCGCCAGCAATGTCCACGGCAGGCTGGCGAGAAGAGACCCGTCCGTGGCACGACGACTAGGCATGGTCTTTGCCCTTCTCATACAGGGCCAGGGCCCTTAGGCACTGGTGGCGATGTGCCTCGCCGTGCGCCGGGAAAAATTCCTGGCTGCCGGTTCGCAGCCCGTAATCGGATCGCTGTCGCTCGGCTTCGATAATCCAGCGGGTCACTATCGACAGGCGCGTCTCAAGGTCAGCGGCAGCAGCCTGGTCCACAGCGAACCACTGGCTGCTGGTGTCAGCACCGGCTAACTGCTTGGACAGCAGTTCGCCGCTGCGCGCAAACGCTTTCCACGCAATGTGGCGCGGCGAGTCGCCGGTGTTGAATTTTCTGAGTCCGGCAAAGTCCTCCTCGCCGCGCTCATCGTGCTGGCGATGTCCTTGTGCAGCAATCGTTGGTGGCGGCGGCGGTGCCTGTTCTGCCGGATGCGGATACACGAGCGAGCGAAGATCCATGTGCAGCCATGCCCAGGCCCGAAAAAGTTCGAAGGGAAATGTTGTTCGCACTCCGAAGCGTTCGAGATCAACGTAGCCACGCTTCGTGGTCGGTACCGCTAGCGTCAGCGTGTGGCTTTCCCCCGGGCCAAGGTCACACACATCGCTGTGCAGATCGCCGCTGTACAATTGCAGCTGATAGCGGCAATTCTTCGACGGGTTGCCAACCACGATACGAAAAACAGCGGCCTGGCCTGCAAAAACGGGTTCCACGCCGGCGAAACTGACCACGAGTGAGACGAGATTCCGCTGGCACTGGTGCATGCTGACCAGACCGAGCCCGACCAGCGTGAACGTGAGTACAAATGCCATGTTGTTGTTGTAATTCATGGCGCCAAGCAGCATGACAAAGGTGACGAGTCCGAATATCAGGCCCAGCCCCGTTGGCAGAATGTAGGTGCGATTGGAGACCAGCGAGACCTGGCGGGGGTCGGTACCCTGACGCTTGCGCGCCCAGCGCTGGACGCGACTGGCAATATTTGCCGTGAAACGCTGTCGCCAGCCGTATCCCGCGCTACGGGATTGCCACGGAATCGAGGACATGCCGGCACAGGTCGTTGGCGGAGCGATAAATAGAGTTGCTGGCGGCTTTCAACCGATGTCCGGCGACTGAGGTAAACACTGCCTGAACATCATCCGGAAATACGCCCGAGTGCTGCTGAATGAAGGCGCGCGCCTTGGCGGCGCGAACCAGCGACAGCGCGGCCCGTGGTGACAAGCCTGACTCGATTTCGGCAGATTCCCGCGTGAACTTGACCAACGCCTGGATATAGTCGAGCAACGCGTCACTCAGGTGCATTCCGTCCACACAGTTTTGCAGGTGCTCGAGTTGTGAAGTGCTGACGACGGGGTCGATGGTTGCCAGCAGTTCCCGCCGGTCGCTTCCGGTAAGGAGTTCGCGTTCGTCCCGCGCGCTCGGATACCCGAGTTCAATACGCATCAGGAAGCGGTCAAGCTGGGATTCCGGTAATGGAAACGTACCGATCTGATCCGAGGGGTTTTGCGTCGCCACGACGAAAAATGGCCGGGGCAATGCGTGTGACTGGCCGTCTACCGATACCTGTTTTTCTTCCATAGCCTCAAGCAGAGCGCTTTGGGCTTTTGGCGTTGCACGGTTGACCTCGTCTGCGAGGACGAGTTGCGCAAAAACGGGGCCGGGCTGATAGCGGAATTCCGAAGACTGCCGGTCGAATACGGATACGCCGGCAATGTCCGCGGGCAGCAGGTCACTGGTGAATTGAATGCGCTGAAAGCTCAGTCCGAGGATCCTGGCGATGGCCTGGGCGAGCGTCGTTTTGCCGAGACCCGGTAAGTCCTCGATGAGCAAATGGCCACGAGCGAGCATGCAAGACATCGCCAGTACGAGCTCGTCGGGTTTGCCAAGGATCACGCGGCCGAGCGCGTCGAGAACACGCTTGATCAAAACATGCTCGTCGCCCCGAATAGGGCTTTCCTGGTCAGGCGCGTGCTTGCGCAGCATTCGACTCTCCTGTCGCTACAGGGGTAATTGAGATGCCCCATCTTTACGAATACCGGCGGAAAATGCACCGGTTGCCGTTACGAAATGTGAGCCGGTGCGCAAAAACCCTCTTCAGATCGCGGCCAGTTTAGCGATTTGCTGCTCGAGTTGCGCAATTTGCCGATCGAGGTCGGCGGCACGCGCGCGCTCCTTGTCGACAACCTCCGCCGGTGCATTACTGACGAAATTGTCGTTATTGAGCTTGCCGCGACAGCGCGCCAAGTCCGCTGCAGCGCGCTCCCGGTGCTTCTGCAGCCGCCCCAATTCGGCCTCGACATCGATGACGCCTTTCATGGGTACGAGGATGCGCATGTCGCCCAGCAATGCCGTTGCCGATACCGGTTCCGGATCGCCCGTTCCCAACGCGTCGATGGATGCCACTCGACCGACGCGGGTCAGCAGTTGCAGGTGCTCGCGCGCTCGACGCAAGTCGCTGTCGCTGGCCTCTTGCAGCAGGACGGGCAGGGCTTTGCCCGGCGAAATATCCATCTCTCCGCGAATCTGCCGAACGCCCAGGATGAAGCGTTTCACCCATTCGAGTTCATCCTCGGCTTCCTCGTCATCCCAGTTGCCGTCGGCCTCGGGGTAGGGTTGCAGCATGATCGTCGCGCCATCGAGTTGCATGCGCTCGGCGACCTGCAGCCAGATTTCCTCCGTGATGAACGGAGTCAGTGGATGCAGCATGCGCAACAGCGTTTCCAGGACCTCGATTAACGTGTTGCGAGTGCCTCGTCGCTGTGCCTCGCTGGCGCCATCGGACTGCAGGACCGGCTTGGACAGCTCCAGGTACCAGTCGCAGAACTCATGCCAGGTAAAGTCGTGCACGGCCTGGGCAAACAGGTCGAGACGATAATTACCCATATGCTGATGCGCTGCGCGAATCGTACGGTTCAATCTGGCGCGAATCCAGCGATCCGCCGGACTGTATTCGACGTCACCAGCCTGCGCTGATTCTGTGTTCATCAGAACGTAACGCGCTGCATTCCAGAGCTTGTTGCAGAAGTTCTTGTAGCCCTCGATTCTTCCCAGGTCGAAGCGAATATCGCGGCCCGTAGTCGCCAGGGCGGCAAAGGTGAAGCGAAGTGCATCCGTGCCGAATTCGTCGATGCCGTCCGGAAACTGTTCGCGTGTTGCCTTGTCGATTTTGGGTTTGAGGTGCGGCTGCATCAGGCCTGAGGTTCGCTTGTCTAAAAGGGTTTCGAGATCCACGCCGTCAATGAGGTCGAGCGGATCGAGGATGTTACCCTTCGACTTCGACATCTTCTGGCCTTCCTGGTCGCGAATCAGGCCGTGAATGTAAACTTCATGAAACGGCACTTCGCCCATGAACTTGATGCCCATCATGATCATGCGGGCAACCCAGAAAAAGATGATGTCGAAACCGGTAACCAGCACGTTGCCGGGATACCAGGTTTTCAGCGCTTCGGTATTTTCCGGCCAGCCAAGGGTGCTGAAGGGCCACAGCGCCGAGGAAAACCACGTGTCCAGGACATCGTCATCCTGGCGCAGCGTGAGCGCCGCATCCAGCTTGTGTTTTTCGCGGACGGCGGCTTCGCTGCGCCCGACATAGAAATTGCCGTTCTCGTCATACCACGCCGGAATTCGGTGCCCCCACCAAAGCTGGCGACTGATGCACCAGTCCTGGATATTTCGCATCCACTCAAAATAGGTCTTTGACCAGTTCTCCGGCACGAAGCGAATGCGACCTTCCTCGACAGCGGCGATTGCCGGCTCCGCCAGCGGCTGAATCTTTACGTACCACTGATCCGTGAGGTAGGGCTCGACAATGGCGCCGCTGCGATCGCCCCGCGGCACTTTGCGAGCATAGTCGTCGACGCGCTCGAGAAGGCCCGCGGAGTCCATGTCTGCAACGACTCGCTTCCGTGCCTCATCCCGGTCCAGTCCGCTGTAGGCCGCAGGTGCGGCATCATTGATTGCTGCATCATCGGTAAAGATGTTGTGCATCGCCAAACCATGCCGCAGTCCGATTTCGTAGTCGTTAAAATCGTGGGCAGGCGTAATCTTCACGCAACCGGAGCCGAATTCCGGATCTACATAGTCATCCGCGATAATCGGAATCCGCCGGTTCACGAGCGGCAGGATGACATGTTGTCCAACCAGGTGCGCAAAGCGCGCGTCATCCGGGTGCACCGCAACCGCGCTGTCGCCAAGCATGGTTTCCGGCCGGGTAGTGGCTACCGTGACAAATCCATCGCCGGATTCGAGCGGGTAACGAAAATGCCACAGGCTGCCCGATTCATCCTCGGACAAGACCTCGAGATCGGAGAGCGCGGTGTGCAACACCGGATCCCAGTTCACCAGTCGCTTACCCCGGTAGATGAGGCCTTCTTCGTAAAGGCTCACGAAAACTTCGGTTACGGCGGCTGACAGGCCTTCGTCCATCGTAAAGCGTTCGCGATCCCAGTCGACGGAAGCGCCCATGCGCCGCAATTGCTGACAAATCTGTCCGCCGGACTGTTCCTTCCACTCCCAGACTTTCTCGACAAAGGCTTCTCGCCCCAGGTCGTGGCGAGTGATGCCCTGACTGTTTAACTGTCTCTCGACCACCATCTGTGTCGCGATGCCTGCATGGTCCGTACCACATTGCCACAGGGTGTTGTCACCCTTCATGCGGTGATAACGAATCAGCGCATCCATGATCGTGTCCTGAAACGCATGCCCCATGTGCAGGTTACCCGTCACATTGGGCGGCGGAATCATGATGCAATACGGCGTGCCTTCACCACTCGGTTGGAAATAGCCGTCCTTTTCCCAACGTTTATAGTGTTTGGCCTCGATGCCATGCGGCTGGTAAGTCTTATCCATGAACCTTCGTATCAGCTATGTCAGTCAATCGACTCTCAGGACTTTCGTTGCAGATGCTCGCGCAAAATCTTATCGACCAGCGCGGGCAACTCGTCTCTCATTCGGGACAGGACGCGGTCGAACATGACAACCTCCATTTCCCGGGATACTTCGTGTAACAGCTGTTCTGCCAGACGCAGGCTTGCGTGGCTGATTTCCTCTTCCAGCGCGGCGATTTCCTCGTTGGAATAATCCTCGGCGACCAGCACGGCCTTCTCGACCACGTCGGTCAATACAGGAATGCTTTCCTCCGCGCTATTTGTAGCGATGGGGTCTTCCTGATTGTTCTTGCCACGCCAGAATTTTTCAAACATCTAGGCAATCTCGTGGTAGTCCAGCTCGCAGCCGCGGCTCTTGTAGCTGGCGTAACGTTGGCGGCCTTTTGTCTTGCTGGTGTCATCGCCGGCGACCAGCTCTGCAATACGCACAAAACCACTCGCAAAATCCGGAATGTCTTCGGCCAGGTTAATGAGCAAATCCTTTTCTTCAGGCAGCCGGTCATCGTAACCAAGCGTGACCGGGGCGCCGGTCAACGATCCGGTGTCCAGGCGGTCATGCGGCACAAAGCTGCCGTCACGAAATGTCCACAACAGGTTATCCAGTTCAACTACTGTGGCCGCATCCGCTGCGTGAATATGCACCTTGTGTTGCAGCTTGTAAGCCTTCTCCGCAAGCCGGCATGCATACCCCAACCGAGCGTGTGATCCCGACTGGGCCAGGATGTAAAAGGCAACGCGGTTCATCGGTCTTCAATCAGGGGAGGGCTCCGCTGTGATCCAGCACGAGCTGTGTCAACAGTGGAACCGGCCGCCCGGTTGCTCCCTTTTCCTTGCCCGATCGCCAGGCCGTGCCGGCGATGTCGATATGCGCCCAATTCATCCCGTCGGTGAACTTGCCCAGGAAACAGCCCGCCGTAATCGTACCGCCATCTCGCCCACCAACATTGGCAAAGTCCGCAAAGTTGCTGTCGAGCTGTTTGACGTACTCCTCGCCGAGCGGCAGGCGCCAGGCCTTGTCGTCCGCATGATTACTGGCCATCGTTATCCTGTTTGCCAGTTCGTCCGTGTAACTCATGACGCCGGAATAGTGATGGCCGAGAGCAATCACGCAGGCGCCAGTCAGGGTCGCAACGTCGATAATGGCCGCCGGCTTGAAGCGCCGTGAATAGGTGAGCGCATCGCACAGAATCAAACGGCCTTCCGCGTCGGTATTGAGAATTTCGATCGTCTGGCCCGACATGCTCTTCACAATGTCGCCGGGTCGCGTAGCCTTGCCGCTTGGCATGTTTTCACACGCAGGGACCACGACCGTCAGGTTCACTGGCAATTCCAGTTTGATCGTCGCAGCCATTGCGCCGAAAACGGACGCTGCGCCTCCCATGTCGTACTTCATTTCGTCCATGCCGGGGCCGGGCTTCAGCGAAATGCCGCCCGAGTCAAAGGTGACGCCTTTGCCGACAAGCACCATCGGTTTGTCATTGCCGGCACCCTTGTAATGCATGATGATCAGCTTTGCGGGTTCTTCGGCGCCCGCCGTCACGGAAAGCAGAGAGTGCATGCCCAGGCGTTTCATTTCCGCCTCGTTGATAATTTTCGCGGTCATCCTCTTGCAGTCACGGGCCATTCTTTGCGCCTGACGAGCCAGGTAACTGGGCGTGCAGACGTTGGGTGGCAGGTTACCGAGATTCCGCGTCAGGGCCATGCCATGGGCTATGCCGTCGCCATGCAACGCGCCCAGTTCCACCGGCTTGGCCTCACCGCGACTGCTCAGCGCAAAGCCAACCTTTTTCAGCGCGACCTTTGGCCCGCTGCGGCCACTTTTCATTTCTGCAAAGGAATACAGTGCATCGCCGATCGTCTCCGCGGTGTAGCGAGCCATGTAGTAAGGGCTGGTGTCGGCGATGTCTTCCTGGCCGAGGTAGCTGACAACATTGCTGGCGCGACTGGATTTCAGGGCGTTGATTGCAGCTTTTACGGCGCTGCGAAAAGTGGCTTTGCTGGTCTTGCCATGTTCACCCAGGCCAACCAGCAAAATACGTTCCGCTTTGATCCCCGGCATTCCCGGAACCATGCAAATGGAACCTGCTTTTCCGGACAGGTCGCCCTGTCTCAACAGGCGGCGAACCTGGCCGCCGGAGGCCTTATCGAGCTCCGTGGCCGCGGCCCCAAGCTTGTTTTTTTCAAACACACCGACAATGATGCAGGCAGCAGCTCGTTTCGATGCGGAACTCGTCGTCGTAAAGTATTCCATGCTTTCTCTTTTCCTTTGCCCGATACGGAATTGTCACAGCAGCCGCGCCGATCCCGTTACACGGGCAGCGGGCAGGCTGAAGAAAACAATCCTGTACGATTCTTGTAAACTTGTGTATTGCCCTCGGCCGCCCGATATTGAAAGGCTGTCCCGAGGAAAATAAAAGCGTTAGTCTACCCGAACCTGATGGATTTAGGTAAGGAAATCACAGGCATATCGATGTTTCGAATACTGGACAGGTATATTTTTCGGGAAGTGGCGTCGACCTGGATCGCCGTGACGGCTATTTTGCTGTTCATCATGCTGACCAACCAGTTTGCGCGGGTGCTCGGCGAGGTAGCCAAAGGCAACCTGCCCAAAGATGCCGCTTTCCAGGTCATTGGCCTGACCGGTCTGCAATACCTGTCGGTTCTCGTCCCCATCGCGATGTTTCTTGCCATCATGATGGCGCTGGGCCGCCTGTACAGGGATAGCGAGTTCCCTGCCATGATGGCATGTCGAATTGGTCCTGGCGGCATTTATCGCCCCCTCGCATGGCTTGTCTTACCGATCACGGTATTCGTGGCATGGGTGGCGGTCGACCTTGGCCCAAAAGCAATGTCGACCATAGAATTGATCAGCGTGGAGGCGCGCAGGCAGGCGGATCTCGCCAGCGTGGAAGCGGGGAAATTTACGACCGGCGGAGATGATCGCTCGGTCGTTTATGCGGAAAACATCCTGGCAAGTGGCGAACTGCAAAAAGTCTTCC
>DATCZF010000112.1:0-5464 GCA_036526055.1 Woeseiaceae bacterium | reverse complement strand
GTTGATGCTCGATGAAGCGGGTTTCATCTCCGAAACCAATGACACGAATGTTTTCATCGTAAGGGATGGCATTTTGTATACGCCGCATGCGGACAGCTGCCTCCCAGGCATTACCCGGCGAATGATCCTGGAGATTGCCAGGCGCGATGATATTCCGGTGATTGAAAAGAACCTGTCCCTGACGGAGCTGTATGTTGCCGACGAGGCGTTCACGACGGGAACCATGGGCGAACTCACGCCAATCCTGCAAGCGGATGGCAGGACGATCGCTGCCGGATCGTGCGGACCAATGACGCGGCAACTGCAAACCAGCCATCGCCAGTTCGCCTGGGAAACCGGCGAGCCCCTGCCCTTCAGCGCCGGCTGATTATTTCAGGTAATTCGCCAGGTATTCGTCGAAATTTAGCGAATCATTGGCTTCGATGTTCTGTTGTCTCTCGACCGAGGCGACCACTTCCGCTGCAAACTCTGACATTCTTTGCGGCTGGACCGGGACCAGCGACCGAAAATAGTCGCGGTGCCCTTTTGCGCTCTGCAAGGCAAAGTCCATAAAGGACATTTGCCCCTCCCTGAGTTCGGCAAGCAGTCGTGCAGACGGCGTTTCATCGGGATCGGTGATGCATCGGGCCAGGTCACGCACGGTGGCCACGTAATCGGCGCCATCGCCTTCGTTGTCCAGCAGCTCAGCCAGCGCACCAACGTCTTCCAGCACTTCATTTGCCCAGTCCGCCAACGATACCTGCTTGCCACCGCGCAGTAATTTGAGCCCCGGCTCCCTGCCGCGGCGCGCCACCAGGGCATGATTCGTCAGCGCCTCTTTATATTCCTGGTCCTCAAAAAAGGGCGAGTCCTCAATCAGGCAGTACAGCAGCAGCATCTCGATAAAACGTAATTCATTCTGGCTGATACCCACCGGGTCAAATACATTGATGTCGAGCGAGCGCACTTCCACGTATTCGATTCCGGCACGTTCCAGCGCAGCGGTAGGTCTTTCGCCAGATCTGATTACGCGTTTCGGCCGTATCGGGCTGTAGTATTCATTCTCGATTTGCAGCACGTTGGCGTTGAGCTGCCGGTACTCGCCGTTAACTTTTACGCCCAGCTCTTCGTAACGTGGCTCTGGCGTACGAATCGCACGCCGCAGGTCGGCGACGTATTCATCAAGGCTGTTCAGGGAAATATTGACCCCGGCCTGGCTTTTATTGCTGTAGCCAAGATCGCTCATGCGCAACGATGTGCCGTAAGGCTCGTACAGCGTGTGCTCGTCGAGAACAGCAAGTTTCGCCCCCACATTGTCTGCGAAACGCTTGCACAAGGCCGGCGATGAGCCGAAGAGGTACAGCACCAGCCAGCCCACACGGCGAAAGTTGCGAATCAGTCCGAGGTAAGCCTGGGATCTGCAATCCGGCAGGTCCGTTCTTTGCCGGCAAATTTCCTGGTACGCGACCCAGAAAGATTCCGGGGCCGAATAATTGAAATGGATGCCGGCGATCGTCTGCATCGATCGCCCATATCGTAATCCCAGCCCATTTCTGTACAGGGTCTTCATGCGGCCGAGATTCGAATCGCCGTATCTCGCCAATGGAATATCGTCTTCCTGTGGTATGGCGCAGGGCATGCTTGTTACCCAGAGCAATTCCTCGTCCAGCTGGTCATAGGCAAACTGGTGAATATCACAGAGAAATCGCATCGCCTCCCACGAATTGCTGAATGCCGGAGTTACAAACTCCAGCAGAGCCTCGGAAAAATCCGTTGTAATGAAGCGGTTGGTCAGTGCTGAACCGAGCGCCCTCGGATGCGGTGTTTGTGCAAGGCGCCCATCGACGTCTACGCGCAAGGCTTCTTTTTCCAGGCCCTTTTTGCCGCCACTGAAAACGCTCGCACTGCTTTGCGCCGTCAGTTGCGCCAAATGCTTGTCAAATATTGCGCCCAACGAGTCCCCCAGGTAATCAGAACCTGAAGCAGATCAGGGCTGCCCCAGGGATTAGGCGACTATACCCCCGGCCCGCAGCGCTGCCAATCGACGACATACGCGTGCAACGCTGACCTTTCCAGCCGTCGATGGCTTTTATTGCCCGTATTCGGACAGCTGCACCCGCTGACCGAATCGCGGTACCTGCCTCGGCGCCACGTAGCATATGTTTGGTTTTACCCACAAAAACAGCCGATTATGAAATCTGCAGCCACCTTGCCCGGTGTACAGTGCTAAACTGTTCTCACGGAGCATTCTGCCGCGCCGGCAAGGCTCAGGTGCGCGTGGCAGGGACCTTCAGATAACAACAATATAGAGCGCAGCGAGGGGGTCACGAACATGCCAACAATAAGCCTCCGGCCGCCCGGGTAGTCTTTGAGTATGGCCAGCAAAATTTTGCCAAGGTACCTGATACTCGCACTCGCGATTTCGCTATGTGCGATTGGTGCGATTTTGTCGGTCTTTTATTTCCAGTACAGCAAGCTTGCCAGCGAGTTGCTGGATCTCGCCTATAACGAGCACAAGGCCGTACTGCACGCCGATTTCGAAACGCATTTCCGCGACCAGTTACAGGATATTGCCGCCGGCCTGTCGAGCCTGCCCGCTACAGCGAATCGCGAAGAGCTTGCAAATTATCTCGAACGCTCGCTTGCGGAACAGGAAAATGTCCGTGGATTAAGCCTGATTACGGATGGCGGCGCTGACATACGTGTCGGCAGGATTCAACAGGCGGATGTCCTGTCTGCAACGAACTGGACTGCCGACTTTGTAGTCTTGCAACAAACCGTTACTGCTCCGGACGGATCAACTGCGCAGTTGGCGGTTAGTTACGATTATGCCTTTATTCGGCAAAGCCTGGCCGGCTACCAGGATTTCCTGCTGCAGCAGCGAGCGCAGCAAGACAAGAACACATTCCTCTGGGTCGCGTTGGCGACGGTCCTCAGCATTGCCGGAATCATCATTCTGGCGACATTTATTTCCAGAAACTTCACTCGCCGCATCAGGGCGATAAAGCAGGCCGCTCACAAGCTCAGCGTGGCGGATTTCGGCGAGGATTTACCGGCAGAGCAACCCGATGAAATCGGCGACCTCGCGCTGGCCTTCAAAGATATGCGCGATCGCCTCAGAGACACAACGATCTCACGCGACTACCTGGACAGCGTACTCGCCAACATGAGCGACGCGATCATCATTACGTCCGCGAAGGGCATAATTACGCGCGTCAACGATGCAACCGAGCGAATGTTGCTTTACCGCGAGAATGAACTTCTCGGTAAGCGCCTTGACGAGATCGTAGATATCGAAAAAGGCGGCGCCCTGATTGTCGAACAGCACATGGCCGTGCCCCGTGAGGCATTTCTTCGGTCAAGGAATGGCACTGCAATTCCAATCTCCTACACCGGCTCGATTTTGAACGCCGGCGAACAAAAATCCGATCAGCATATTTTCACTGCCCAGAACATCACCGAACGGCGCCGTGCGGAACAGCGAATTCGCTACCTGGCGAGAATTGACGCATTAACCAAAGTACCGAATAGAATGCAGTTCCAACATCTGCTGCAAAGGGCCATTGCCCGCGCCAAACGGGTGAACAAGCGTCTCTGTCTGCTGTATATCGATATCGATCACTTCAAGGAGATCAACGACACCTTCGGACACCTTGCCGGCGATGCGACGCTGGAAACACTGACCGAAAGACTGACTGCGACGCTGCCGCAGAACTCCATTATCGGCCGACTGGCCGGGGACGAGTTTGCCGTCATCCTCAATTATGAAGAACCCGACGATTCGAATAACCAGAAGTTGAATCTGCTCGCCCGCAGGTTGCTTGATCGCCTGGCGGAACCTTTTTACGTGCAGGGACAAGAGGTGTTCATGACCGCCAGCATGGGTATCGCGCTATACCCGGAAGATGCGGCCAACGTGATCGATCTTATCAAGAATGCGGATGCAGCCCTCTATCAGGCCAAGAAAGGAGGTGGCAACCTGTTCATCTATTACGTTCCGGCAATGAACGAGGCTGCCGTCGAGCGGCTGATGACGAAGAGCAAACTGAAGCGCGCTTTTGAGCGCAATGAATTGCTGGTTCACTACCAGCCGAAATACAACATTGATACAGGCGAGATCAAGGGGGCGGAAGCGCTCGTCCGCTGGGAGCTGCCGGAACGCGGCATGATCCTGCCATCTGATTTCATTCCGCTGGCGGAAGAAACCAATCTCATTGTGGAGATTGGCGAATGGGTTCTTGATCGCGTGTGTCGCGATATTCGGTTTTGGGAGAATTCCGTGGGACTGCCAGGCAGAATTTCTGTCAACCTTTCGTTGAAGCAGTTGCGCCAGGCAAATTTTATTCCTCGCTTTCGTGAAATCATGCGGACCAATTGCGTTGAACCAAGTTCACTGGAACTCGAAATCACAGAGACGACGCTGATGGAAGATCCGGCCAGAACCGTCAAGGCGCTGAATGAACTTCACGCACTCGGCCTGCATCTTGCCATCGATGATTTCGGAACCGGATATTCCTCGCTTAGCGCGCTACAGTACTTTCCAATCAGTACGCTAAAGATCGATCAGTCCTTTGTTCGGGACGTCGTGCAGAACCCTGACGATGCGACCATCGTGGGGACGATTATTCATATGGGTAACAGCCTCAAACTCGATGTGGTTGCCGAGGGCGTCGAGTCGGAGGCGCAACTGAATTTCCTGCAGACGATGGAATGCAATTACGTGCAGGGTTTGCTATTTGGTGATCCGATGAGCGCCGACAATTTCCTTGAACTCCTGGTAGCGCAGGCCGAAGGTACAGGAACTCATCGCGCCCTGTTCAGTTAGCGGCCTACCCGGGCTCTGCGGCCTTTCCAGAATTTTGTTTTTTAAAGAAAAAATGTGATTCTTTGCAGCGCGCCGTCAAAATGCTTAAATTAGCCAACCCGAACCCAAATGGATTGGCCGATGATTTGTACGACTGGAATCGAGGCCTGAAGAGATAAATTGATGATGAAAACTGTATTTAAGTCTGTCTGCGCAACAACATTGCTCGCCATTTCCTCGCTCGCACTTGCGTGCGACTATCCCGCCGCGGTAGATATCCCGAATGGCTCCACCGCCACCAAGGAAGAGATGATCGGTGGTGTAAATGCGTTCAAGGCATGGCAGCAAGCCCTGGTTGAATATCGCGCCTGCATCGAGAGTGAAACCAGCGAGGCTATTGCGGCGCTTGCTGATTCCGGTGCATCGGCAGCGGAACAGGAACAAAGCAAACTGGCCCTGGAAAAACAGCTGACACAAAAACATGACGCCAGCGTTGATGAAGAACAGATACTCGCTGCAGACATGAATGCGCAGATCAAGGCGTACAAGAGCAAGCAACAATAGCTCATTTGCAATAAAGGGCCGGAATCTTTCAATTCCGGCCCTTTATTATTTCCGTGGCAATCAGCCTGACGCTAAAGGTCGTCAATCATTCTCTTGAGATCCGGCCTGTTCTCGGTA
>DATCZF010000111.1:0-7268 GCA_036526055.1 Woeseiaceae bacterium | reverse complement strand
TGCTGTACCCCGTTAACGATGGCATTCCCGTACTGCTCGAGGGTGAGGCCGTCGGATTGTCTGACATCGTCTGATGCGGCCCGCACAGCTTTACTCACGGCACAGCCGGCTTGAATTGCACACTATTCGGATAATCGTCTTCGCTTGAAAATCAACGCCAATCAACTTTCGGGACATCTCAAGCAGTCGTTGCTGCCCTGTTACCTCGTGAGCGGTGACGAACCCCTGCTCGTGCAGGAGGCAGTTGACCAGCTGCGCGCCGCAGCACGCAGCCAGGGCTTCACGGAGCGGGAGCTGCATGTCAGCGGACCGGGATTCGACTGGTCAGAGTTGCACGCTGGCAGCGCCAACCTGTCCCTGTTTGCCGAAAGACGCATCATCGAGTTGCGCTTGCCCACCGGTAAGCCGGGTAAAGAAGGCTCTGCAGCGATCGTGGATCTTGTCGGGACCGCGGACGCCGACACGCTGATCATCGTTATCGCACCGAAGCTGGATCGGGCATCGCAGGCAACCGCATGGGTCAAGGCCCTGGACAAACGTGGCGGATTTTTGCAGGTGTGGCCGATTGGCGAACGCGAATTGCCGGGGTGGATTGCGAAACGGATGCGCGACGCTGGTTTGCAGCCCGCGCAGGAGGCCGTGCGCATGATCGCCGACCGGGTCGAGGGCAACCTGCTGGCCGCGCAACAGGAAATTGACAAGCTTGGCCTGCTGCACGGCGAGGGCGAAATCAGTGCCGCGGATGTGGCCGACGCTGTCGTCAACAGCAGCCGATATGATGTGTACAAATTGACCGACGCTGCGGTTGCCGGCAACGCCAGGCGGGCCTTGAAAATTCTCGGTGGGCTGCGCAACGAGGGTGTCGAGCCCGTCATCGTTGCCTGGGCGCTGACGCGCGAACTGCGCGTACTCGCCGGGATTCGAGCCAGCCAGGACCAGGGAGCCGATCTCGGCAGCGCCATGCGCAAAGGCGGCGTGTGGCAAAACCGCCAGGGGCTCGTCCGGTCCTGTCTCGGTCGCCACGATACGGCCAGTCTGTACCAGCTGCTGCAAAAAGCGGGTCGGACTGACGCTGCCGCCAAGGGCCAGGTTGCCATGGATCCGTGGCAGCTTGCCATGGAGACGGTGCTCGGGCTGGCATCTGCCGGGAGTTCGGCGTGAGGTGTTCGGGGCACACGCGGTCAATGTTGCGAGGATGCGCTTGATGATGCCGATGGGCGTATTTGGTGGCACCTTCGATCCGATCCATTATGGTCACCTGCGAACTGCGTTCGAGTTGCTGCAGGCATTGCGTCTTGTCGAAGTTCGCTTCCTTCCCTGCGGGGATCCGCCGCACCGTGGAGAGCCGCTGGCCGACGCGTCGTTGCGCCTCGAAATGGTGAGAATCGCTACGGAACAGCAACCAGGCTTCGTCGTGGATGACAGGGAGCTCAAGCGGCAGGGACCTTCTTACTCTGTCGACACGATGGCTGAACTCAGGAAGGAGTACCCGGATCGATCGCTTTGCCTGATCCTCGGCATGGATGCATTCCTGGGGTTGCCGGGCTGGCACAACTGGCAGGAGCTGATTGGCTTCGGGCATATCGTCGTGGCGCATCGCCCCGGATGGACTGCTCCCCGCACCGGCGCGCTCGGGGAGTTGCTCGCGAAGCATGGCAGCGGGCGGATCGAGGACTTGCACCAGGCCACCTTCGGCCGCATATACGTACATGCGGTTACGCAGCTTGAAATCGCTTCCACCGATATTCGCGACCTGGTTGCCGCGGGGCATGACCCGCGCTTCCTGATGCCCGACGGTGTGCGAAGACTGATTATTGAAACCGGTTGTTACCGGCATGAGCAACACTGACCGTGAAATTGACAACAATTTTGGACAAGGTGAATGGATAGCGAAAAACTCAGCGACCTGGTTGTAAAAATACTGGATGACATGAAGGCCAAGGACATCGTGAAGCTCGATGTAAAGCGCATGACGAGCGTCACGGACTACATGGTTGTGGCCAGCGGCACCTCGAGCCGCCATGTAAAAGCGATTGCCGACGAGGTGATCGAAAAATGCAAGGAACAGGGTCAGCGCCCGATTGGTGTCGAAGGACAGCAGGGCAGTGAATGGATCCTGATCGATTTACAGGACACGCTGGTGCACGTGATGCTACCCAAGGTTCGTGATTTCTATAATCTTGAAAAGCTCTGGTCATTAAAGCCTGCTGACCTGACCGCCACCGAGGGCTGATCGGTGCATGTGCGGCTGATCGCTGTCGGTGAACGTCAGCCCGCCTGGGTGGAAGATGCCTGCAAAGCTTACGAGGCCCGTCTGCCGCGGCCCTGGAAATTTCGCATTGACACCGTTGCCACCGCCAGGCGCACACGAAACACGATAGCCGGGCAGGCCATGAGCGAAGAAAGCAAGGCGATCCTCGATCAGGTGCGGCCCGCGGATTTCGTCGTCGTCCTCGACGAGCACGGAACCCTGTTGAGCACAGCAGCGCTGGAAAAGCGCCTGGCTGAGTGGCTCGCCGGTGGCCGCGACCTGTGTTTCGTTATCGGCGGACCGGACGGACTGGCCCCGGAGGTCAGGGATCGGGCTGATTTTGTCCTGTCGCTGTCAAAGCTGACGCTGCCGCACGGCCTGGCCAGGGTGCTTCTGACCGAGCAACTGTTTCGTGCATGGTCGCTGTCAGCCGGTCATCCTTATCACCGGGCGTGAAGCGGGGCGAATGATGCAGAAAGACGTCGACAACAAACTGCAGTTCTACCTGGCATCCAGTTCGCCCAGGCGACGGGAATTGCTGTCGGCGCTGGGGCTTACGTTCGCGGCATTGCCTGTCGAGATCGACGAGTCTCGTCGGGGCGACGAGTCGCCGGGGCAAATGGTGGTAAGGCTTGCGGTGGAAAAGGCCCGCAGGGCTCGCAGCGTGGCGCCGGAGCACCATCCCGTTCTTGCGGCGGATACCGTGGTTGCCCTCGGGGATCAGGTATTTGGCAAACCGGCCTCGCGGCAGGAGGCCCTGGCGATGCTGGCGCAGTTGTCCGGAAACTGCCACGACGTGTTCACCGGCATCGCGCTGGATGTTGCCGGGAAAATTCAGTCGTCACTGTCCATTACTCAGGTACAATTTCGTGAACTCGACGAGCGCGAGGCGATTGCCTACTGGAACAGTGGAGAGCCCGCGGATAAGGCCGGGGCCTACGCCATCCAGGGGCTGGGTGGTGCTTTCGTCAAGGCGATCAACGGTAGCTATAGCGGAGTCGTTGGCCTGCCGGTAT
The DNA here is from genome assembly GCA_036526055.1 of Woeseiaceae bacterium. Taxonomy (GTDB): domain Bacteria; phylum Pseudomonadota; class Gammaproteobacteria; order Steroidobacterales; family Woeseiaceae; genus JAHEFE01. The sequence continues at coordinate 4,001 of DATCZF010000111.1, read as the reverse complement.
TTGAAACAATCGCACTGTTGCGGCAGGCAGGCATCGACCCGTTGGGCATGGCGGAACAGGACCAATGAGAGACGACTCGCGTAAAGAGGAAATCCTGATCAACGTGACGTCTCGAGAAACGCGTTCGGGACTCCTGGAAAACGGGCTGCTGCAGGAAGTGCATATCGAACGATCTGCTCGCCGCGGATTGATCAGTAACATCTACAAGGGCAGCGTTTCCCGCGTCTTACCCGGCATGCAGGCCGCATTCGTCGACATCGGGCTGGAGAGAACCGGGTTTCTGCATGTTGCCGACATCGTCAAACATAACAATGGCAACGGCCCCGCCGAGGGCGATGGCGGTCCGGAAACGACAGTTCGTATTACCGACGTGGTGCGCGAAGGGCAGGAGCTGCTCGTTCAGGTCCTCAAGGATCCACTGGGAAGCAAGGGCGCGCGTCTCACGACCTACATAACCCTGCCGTCCCGATTCCTGGTGCTGATTCCAAAAGGCGATGTGGTTGGCATCTCGTCGCGTATCGAAGAAGAGGGCGAAAAACTTCGGCTGCGTGAACTTACCGAGATGCTGCGCGCCGAGATGGCCTGTGAGGCGGGTTTCATCGTCAGAACGGCGGCGGAGGGTGCAGACGAGCAATCCCTGCGCTCCGACATGCAATTTCTTTTCAAGCTGTGGGAAGTCATTCAGGAACGGTGCAGGAAACGTCCTGTAAAAAGTCTTATACATGAGGATCTGCCGCTGCCCCTGAGGATACTGCGCGACCTGGTAACGTCTGATGTTGAGCGCATCCAGGTTGACTCGGAGGCGGCTTACGAAAGCATGAGGGAGTTTGGCCGCGTGTTCCTGCCCGGTATCGAGTCAATGATCGAGCTTTACAGCCGGCGCCGGCCGATATTCGATCTGCATGGCGTTGAAGACGAAATCAACAAGGCGCTGGAACGCAGCGTGTCTCTCAAGTCCGGTGGTTACATCATTATCGACCAGACCGAATCGATGACGACGATTGACGTAAATACCGGCGCCTATGTTGGTCACCGGACGCTGGAGGAGACGATATTTCGTACCAACCTCGAGGCCTCGGTAGCGATTGCGCGGCAGCTGCGATTGCGCAATCTCGGCGGCATCATCATCATCGACTTTATCGACATGGAGGAAGAGGAGCATCAGCAACGAGTCCTCGACTCATTACAGCAGGCAATGGCAAAAGACCGGGTTCGTCATAATATTACCCAGGTGTCGCCTCTCGGCCTGGTGGAGATGACCCGCAAGCGCACCCAGGAGAGCCTTGAACATATCCTTTGCGACACCTGTCCAGGCTGCAGCGGACGTGGATTCGTCAAGACGGCCGAGACAGTGTGTTTTGAGATTTTTCGCGAGATCCTGCGGCAGCATCGGCAATTCGAATTCAACGAGATGCTGGTCATCGCGCACCCGGATGTGATTGGAAGATTGCTGGACGAGGAGTCGGGTGGCCTGGCGGAACTCGAAGAATTTACCGGCAAGCCGATACGGTTGCAGTCGGAGTCCCTGAATATTCAGGACCAGTTCGACGTCGTACTCATGTAGATTATCGAAGCCCATATTTGAATGAAGCACTGGCTGCAAAAACTGCTCAAAATACTCGCTTACACGATGGCAGGCGTTGTCATCCTGTTGGCTATCGTCGTCGGGCTGTTTCGCTTGTTATTGCCGCGGCTGCCGGAGTACCAGGAAGAAATAAAGCAATGGGCCGGCGAGGCGATTGGGGCACAGGTGGAATTCGTCGGAATGAATGCGCGTTGGCGATTCCGTGGTCCGGAACTCAATTTTTATCAAGCGAAACTCATAACTCGCGATGACGCCATCAAGCTGATTGATGCCAGCGAGGTGAATGTCGGCGTCAACCTGTTGAGCCTGGTTTTCGATCGGCAACTGGTCGTGGACGAGTTGTTGGTGAAGCGCGCGTCCGTGACGATCGCCACCAACGATAGCGGCGAGTGGCTGATCCAGGGTTTGCCGTTGTCCCGCCTGCAACGCCCGAGTGTCGACCGGGCTGACGGCGAACAGATCGACGATTTTGTCGTCATCGCCGAGGATATCTCGGTGCAATATGCGCTGGAGGGGACAGTCGAGGCTGTGCCCTTTGACGTCGAGCGCGTCAGGGTGGAGAGAGGCGCCGAAGGCATTCGGGTCGACGCAGTGGTCGCAGTCCCCGAGGAGATGGGGGCGGGCGTCAATGTTGCAGGCAGCTGGTTGCGCTCCGCGGGCGGCAGGCCCGAGAGCTGGCAGCTGTTCATCGAAGGCGCGGACGTGAATCTTGCGGGCTGGAGCCAATTTTTGCCGGCCGATTACCGGACGCCCCTGTCGGGCACCGGCAGCATGGCTGTGTGGGTGGAGTTTGCAGAAGGACGATTGCGCAGTTCGACGGCCAACTTTTTGTTAGCGGACTTTCGGCTGGGTGAATCGGCCAGCGACTGGCCGGCCGGTATCGAAGGCGGTCTCGAGTTCTCTCGCACGCCGGCCGGTTGGGTGCTGGCGATCAACAAGTTCAGGTTACATACGCCGGTTGGGAGCTGGCCGCAAACGGATTTGCGTGCCGAGATTGTCCAGACGCCCGACCGTATGCTGCAGAGTGTTGATATGCGCGCCAGCTATCTGCACCTGGAAGACCTCGAGTTCGTGCTGCCCTGGCTGCCGCCGGAGTACGCGGAAGCGTATGCAAAGTTCAGGCCCAGCGGTACGGCCAGAGACCTGTCCATTTACATCGGCGGTATGACGAGCGACAGACGGCAGTTCCAGGTCCAGGGCGGACTGGAAAACGCCGGGGCATCATTTGGCCCGGGACAGCCGGAGCTGCGAAATTTTTCTGGCAGTCTTCGCGCCAACCAGACAGGTGGCAGGCTCGAAATAGAATCGAGCAATCTGCAGGTTGATTACGCCAGGCTGTTTGACAATCAACTGCAGTTCGATGGCGCCGAGGGGACCGTAATCTGGCGTCGCAACAGGAACGGCTTGCTGATCCTTTCCGATCGCATCCAGTTGCAAAGCGGCGGACTCTTTACACAATCGAGCCTGCAACTCAATTTGCCGGCGAATGATGCTTCACCGTTCATTGATCTCGACAGTCGCTGGACATTGGCCGACCTGTCACAAACCTATCGCTATCTGCCGCGCAATGTCATGCGGGAGCGAACCTACGACTGGCTCGTCAAAGCCCTGGTGCGTGGGCGCATTACGCGCGGTGTCACGCGCTTGACGGGGCCGTTGCGGGCATTTCCGTTTGATGAGGGTGAGGGCCAGTTTCGCGTGGAAGCCAGCATCGCGGATGCCGAACTGAACTATTCGGATCGCTGGCCGAATGTGCAGCAAATGAACGTTGAACTGGTCATCGACAGGATGCACCTGTACACGGAACGCAACTCCTCCGTGAATACGGGGAGCGCCGTGGTCAACGCAAAAATAGGGATAGAGGATTTGCGCGACCCGGTGCTGACCGTCGACGCCAAAGTCCTCGGCACGCTCGACAGTTTGCAGGCATTTGCCCGCAACAGCCCCATCAGCAACGTATTTGGAGACAGGCTTGATACGGTAAGCCTGGCGGGCGAGGCGACACTGGATCTGGATCTCGACTACCCGTTGAGAAACCCGGAAGAGCATAGCTTCAATATTGGTTTGCGCAGCACTTATGGCACCGTCAGGGTCGATGGCCTGAAGGCACCGATCACAGAGCTCACCGGCGTGGTCAACGTAACCCGGGAAGAAATCAACTCGCAGAACCTGTCCGCGACTTTCCTGGGCAGGCCGATAGAGCTGACGCTGGCTCGTCATGAGTCGCCTGCGCATAGTGTGATTTTGCAGGTCGAGGGCGTCGCTACCGCGACTGCCCTGATCACTGACATGCAGTTGCCATTCGAGAACTTTATCGATGGCGAAGCGGCCTATGTCGCGAGCTTGAATTTTCCACGCCGTGAAGTCGAGGACCCGGTGGATTTTACGATCGACATAGAAAGCGACCTGCAAGGCA
>DATCZF010000110.1:0-4321 GCA_036526055.1 Woeseiaceae bacterium | reverse complement strand
GAACAGGGTCCTCTTCCTCAACCGCACTCGGCTGGAAAACAAAAAGGCCCCGCGAGCTACGGGTGGATCATCTCACCGGTATCGCCATCCAGTTTCACGAGAAATACGTCCCAGCCGCCCTGATTGGTTGTCGAGCCGATCGCACCGGCATTACTGGAAACCAGAACGAACACAGACCCATTGGCATCGGTCACGGGGTTTCCAGCGTCGTCCCGTACGTCTGTCGTACCGTCGGCCAGCGTACCCGACAACACACTTTCCCATACGAAACCACCGGCGCTGTCAAACTTGGTGACGCCGACGTTGGAATCCGCCTCGGCGTTGAGAACCGTATCGGCCCGACCCGCTATGATCGAACTGCCGTCAGCCGAGAGTGCGCCCATGAAACCCAGCCTATTTTCGCCCGCCACACTTCTGGAGGTGGCCCAGATTTCATTGCCCGCCGTATCCAGTTCGGCGGCAACCAGTCCGCGCGTACCATCGGGTAAAGACCGATTGCCGAGTACCCGCACGTTTCCGGCCTGGGTCAGACGAACATCGCGCAAAACGGGCGTGTTGGTATTAGCTGGAAATGCGCTGGTTACCAGCGGTTCTACACGGGATAAGATCGTTCCGTCGCTATCGAAACTCACAAGCATGGCCGGATCTCCAGGATCGCCGGCGACCGTGTAACTCAGGTTCAGCACCATGTATATCGTTTCGGTTGCGTCCACCGCGAGATCGCGCGGGAAAACACTGTAGTCATCGTACGGCCCACCGTCCAACAATGGGTCCACCGGGTCGTCGGCGACCGTGCCAAGAACCTTCGTCCATTCAATCGAGCCATCCGCCGTAATCTTCATAAGGCGCGCTCGCCGCGGCGCTGGACGTCCGGCCCATGGTTCAACGACGTTGACGTAAACGTTGCCGTTCGGCGAGACTGCCAATCGGTAGAACTGTTGGATCTGGCTTAATTCAGGGTAGGTTAGCTCCCAGAGCAGGTCGCCGCTTGCGTCAAACTTGACAATGTAAGCCGCGACCAGTGTGTTATCAGCTTCACGTCCCATTGAGATCAGATACAGGCTGCCGTCGCTGTGCCGGACCATCTGATAAGGTGCTTCGTGTGCGCCGTGGCCCCATTGTTTTTGCCACACAACGGTACCCGCTTTATCGACCATCGCAAGCACGGTATCTATCCCGCCGCTGGAAATCTCACCCGGTATAGCTCCAGTTGTGGAATAGGCGACGTAGAGATTGGACTGCTCGTCAATCTGCAGCCCGTAAACCGCGTGTTCATCATCTGCGGTGCCGAGATTGACGGTTCCCAGCCACTCATTGACTGACAGCGTTACGGTAGCCGGCGGCGAACTCGCAAAGCCGTCGTTGGTCTGGAAAGCAAAACTGTCCATACCTTCGAAATTCGCTGCCGCGCTGTAGGTAAAGCCACCGGTTGCGGCATCGAGAATCACGGTGCCGTTTGCAGGCTGAGTCGCGATAGCGAAAGATACGGGATCGCCGTCCTCGTCTGTTCCGACCAAAGTACCGGCAGCCGGCAGGCTGGTAGCGGCTCGCATCGACTGGTCCTGAGCAGCCGGCTTGCGATTCACCACAACGGTTACGGTCGCTTCTGCGGAATTATCGGTGCCGTCATTTACCCGGTAACGAAACTGATCGGTACCGAAGGCTGCGTTGTTGGGCGTATATCGAAATTCGCCGGCAGCCGCGTCCATAACTTCGATAGTGCCCATCGCCGGCATCGCGGTGAGCGAGTAAGTCAGCGCATCACCATCCGCATCCTGACCGCTCAATGTAACGTCGAGTGGCTCGTCTACGTTGGTCTTTGCAGAAACGTCAAACGCAACAGGAGCGCTGTTAACCGGAGGCGGTGGCGGCGGCGGTGAGACAGGAGGTGAAGGCGATGCGACAGGGGGCGACGCCGGTGTCGAGTTTGAGCTACCACCACCGCAGGCGGCAAGCACGATTGAAAAGAAAGCAAGCAATACAATAGCAAGTGGCCGCATCATGGTCTCCCCTATATCGAGCAATCGCAAGAACAGGGTTTGATCGGTCTCGCACCCGCGTTCTTAGAGCCAAATCTGCAACGGCAAAACCAGTTGCGGCGGCGATCCTACCTAAACAGGAAGATTCGCAAGTGCGACCAAGTCTCATTCTTAGCACTTGGTCGAAACCTAATTCAGGCGAAGGATCGGCTGCGGATCCGAGGGATTTCGGGCAATCAATTGTGCAAAAGGATTATGTTGCGGAGAGCCTGGGATGGCCGCTTCGCGGCGCCGGAGACGGCTGCGCCGTTCACTGGGCAGAAAACAGACCGCTGTGTCCGCGAAGGCAGGAGCCTGATATCCGCAATTTCCCATATACCCACATGCTCGGGTTCAGGTGTACGGTCAAATCACAGCCGGAGGGTTTTGACACGTGGCCCATACAACACTGAGAACAAGTTACTCCGCTCTGACCGACAGGTTGAACCGCTTTCCACAGGGCGCACCTCCTTCCGACCTCCTGTTCGAAATATTATCGATGCTCTTCAGCGAGGAGGAAGCCGGCCTGGTTTCACTGATGCCGATCAAACCATTTACCGCAAAAAAAGCCAGCCGTATCTGGAAGAAAAATCTCACCGAAACCCAGAACATACTGGATGAGTTGGCCGACAGGGCCATCCTGGTTGATTTCGAGCAGCACGGTGAAACGGTCTATGCACTGCCGCCACCGATGGCCGGTTTCTTTGAATTCTCGTTGATGCGAGTCCGCGATGATATTGATCAAAAGATATTGAGCGAGCTATTTCATGAATATATGAACGTAGAGGAGGATTTTATCAGGGAGCTGTTTACGCGCGGTGAAACGCAGTTGGGGCGAGCCTTCGTACATGAACCTGCGTTGTCCGATGAGAATGCGCTGCATGTGCTGGATTACGAGCGGGCCAGCGAAGTGATTGAAACAGCAAGCCATATCGGTGTGGGGCGCTGTTACTGCCGGCACAAAATGGAACATATGGGCAAGGCCTGTTCTGCACCACAGGACATTTGCATGACCTTCAATACGACCGCGTCCTCGCTGACAAGACATGGCGTTGCGCGTGCGATCGACAAGAAGGAGTGTCACGACCTGTTGCAGGAGGCCTATGACAACAACCTGGTGCAGTTCGGCGAGAACGTACGCGAGAGTGTCAACTTTATTTGTAATTGCTGCGGCTGCTGCTGTGAGGCAATGATCGCCGCACGCCGTTTTGCAATTCTCAACCCGGTACACACGACGAACTTCATCCCGGCAATCGACGAAGAAACCTGCAATGGCTGCGGCAAATGCGTCAATGTTTGCCCGGTCGATGCGATGACCCTGGTTTCAGCCCATGATCCGGACAAGCCCCGGATGAAAGTGGCCCGGCTGAACGATGAGCTTTGCCTGGGTTGTGGCGTGTGTATACGCACCTGTAATAAGCACGATAGCCTGTCTCTGGAATCGCGTCCGAAGCGCGTTCTTACGCCACTGAACGGAACACACCGGGCGGTCGTCATGGCCATTGAACGCGGAAAATTGCAGAACCTGATCTTCGATAACCAGGTCCTGTGGAGCCACCGTGCCATGGCCGGGGTGTTGGGTGTGATCCTGAAGCTGCCGCCCATTAAACAGGCTTTGGCAAGTGAACAGCTCAAGTCCCGCTACCTGGAAACACTAATACAACATACAAAGCATTAGACAGCGCCCGGAATCCTGCATTTCTTTCGCCTGTGTTGGAGGCATCTAGTGCGGCTCGCCGAGCGCCCACCGTAGGGCATCGCACACTGCCGTCGCATCTTCGATGCCGTCGACGAGTCGCGAGTGCCGTATGAAGGCCTCCCATGAGGCCGCGTCCCAGACACGTGTGGACAAGCGCGCTTTCAACAGTTGCCGCACGCGCGGCAAGTCGCCAAGGCGCTGAGCCGCTACTACCATGATCTGGTCGTAAAGATCCTGCTGTGCATGGCTTGCACCGAGTTCGCCGTGTCGCTGCCTGAGGTCGAGCATGCGCTCAAGTGCCTCTCCCGGTTTGTCCTGATATAGCGCCGCGGCCGCGCGGGAAAGTTCGCACGCGAGCGCTGCCTGCGAGGAGTTCGTGCCGGCTGACTCCAGGTAACTCAAGGTCGCGTTCGCGGCCGACTCCCGGCGGGAACGCACCAGCGCCATCACGTGGTGCATGGCCGTGAACCACAGCGTGCATTGCGTGGCGCTGGCAAGGGACGCTTGCGCCAGCCGCTCCCAGCGCTCGGGTCCCACGTTCACCCCCTGGAACTCCAGGCGCGCCAGCAGGGAAACGCCGTTCTGGATGTCGAGATAGAAAGTG
>DATCZF010000109.1:0-5447 GCA_036526055.1 Woeseiaceae bacterium | reverse complement strand
TCCGACGTTTCGGGCAGGCCGAGAGACCATACGCAGCGAACCCTTAAGGAAATAATTTTGACCGCAGATGTAAGACATTATGAGCCACGGCCCGGCCTGCTCAAGGACCGGGTTATCCTCATAACCGGTGCCAGTGACGGTATCGGAAAAGCGCTGGCCATGCGCTGCGCGCAACTCGGTGCCCGGGTCATTTTGCACGGGCGAAACGTGGCAAAACTTGAAGCCGTCTACGATGCTATTGTCGCCATCGAGGGTGCATTGCAACCATCGATAGCCTGTATGGACCTTGCTACGGCGGATAGCCAGGCCTACACGTCACTGGCACAGAGTATTGAAGATGAATTCGGTCGCCTCGACGGCGTGGTCCACAACGCGAGCATGCTCGGTGACCGCATGGCGCTCGACCAGTATGACGTCGGGACTTTCCAAAGGGTCATGCACGTCAATCTGACCGCCGCTTTTGCCCTCAACCAGGTTTGCATGCCGCTGTTGCGGCAGTCGGACGATGCTTCCGTCATCTTTACGAGCAGCGGCGTTGGTCGCAAGGGCCGCGCGTTCTGGGGCGCTTATTCGATTTCAAAATTCGGCACCGAAGCCATGATGCAAATCCTCGCCGACGAAAACCGCCATGGCAGCCTGCGCTTCAATTGCATCAACCCTGGCGCAGTGAGAACTCAAATGCGGCTTGAGGCCTATCCCGCGGAAGATCGCAGCAAGCTCAAGACAGCGGAAGAAATACTGGCGCCCTACTTGTTCCTGCTCGGCCCCGACAGCCAGGGCGTAAGCGGCGAAAGCCTGGACGCGCAGTAGCAGAGTTACCTGGAGGGGCGTCGCCTTGCCGACGTCTTGCGCCCGGTCGCCGGTTTCCTTGTCGTTGGCTTGCCGGTGGCTGTTGTCCGGGCCATTGGTTTCCCGGTCGCTGGCTTCCTGGCCGCAGATTTCGCGACCGCGGATTTCCCGGCCGTCGGTTTCCGGGACGTTTGCTTTCCACCCGCTCGTGTCCTGGCGGCTGGTTTTCCACCCTCTGGCTTCCTGGTCGCTGGTCTTCTGGCCGTTGGCTTGCGGTGCGTGCCACCTGATTTGCGCATCGCCATCTCGACCGGCGGCTTCAGTCCTGCCGCAATATATAACTGCCTGGCCTGGGCGGGCGTCAGGTCAATACTTTTCCCGCGCCGCAGTCCCTTGGGCAGCTCCAGTGGGCCGTAGGCCACGCGCATCAGCCGACTGACTTCAAATCCAACGGCCGACCACAGACGTCTGACCTCCCTGTTACGGCCTTCCCGCAGCGTCACGTGAAACCAGTGGTTGGCGCCTTCGCCCCCGCCTGCCTGAATTGTGTCGAACCGTGCCGGCCCATCATCCAGTTCGATTCCAGCCTGCAGGCGGGCCAAATCCTCCTCGGTCGGCGAACCATGAACGCGCACCGCATACCGGCGCACAATCTCCGTCGACGGATGCATCAATGCGTTTGCCAAAGCGCCATCGGTGGTGAACAGCAGCAAGCCGGTCGTGTTGTAATCGAGACGACCGACGGCCACCCAACGGCCACCTTTAATGCGCGGCAACGAATTGAAAACGACGCGCCTGCCTTCGGGGTCATCCCGGCTGGTTATTTCATCACCAGGCTTGTTGTAGATGATGTGCCGGTGCTGCTGCAGCGCGGAGCGCAACGATAAACGCTTGCCGTCAAGAGCAATATACTCGGTACCTTCGACCTTATCGCCCAGCTTCGCCACGCGACCATCGATGGTAACCCTGCCGGTGTCGATCCAAGATTCAATTTCGCGACGAGAACCGTGTCCTGCCGCCGCGAGGACTTTCTGCAGCCTGTCTGCCATTTTCCTGGCCCTGTCTAGACGGATTTCTCATCCGTGTTTGGCGTATTCGCCGCGGCACCCTGCTCATCAGGTTCCTTATCGACGCTCTCGGCACCCGCGCCACTTGCGGCGCCTTCCTCAACATCCTGTTCATGTTGCGCGTCGCCAGATTCCGCGGTCCCTTCTTGCTCATCATCCGGAGCACTGGAATATTCCGCGAGGGTTAGCGCTACTGCGGCATTCACCTCATCCGGATCAACCGTTTCGAAATCGTCATCCAGGAATTCATCATCCTCGTCTTCAAAGGGCTCTTCCATGCTGTCATCCGCCAACGCCCTCTCAGGCCTCAGCTCCATGACTTCTGCCATTTCGGCTTCTTCCGTGTAGTCGTCGCCAACCTCCGGCAAATCCAGTTGAACACGCAGCGATTCCCAATCACTGATGTCTGCAAGCGGCGGCAGGTCGTCGAGTTTCTTCAAGCCGAAATAATCGAGGAAGTTTCGCGTTGTGCCAAACATCGCGGGCCGGCCCGGCACGTCGCGATGACCGACGACACGAATCCAGTCACGCTCCAGTAAAGTCCGAATGATGTTCGGGGTCACCGATACGCCGCGCACCTCCTCTATCTCGCCCCTGGTCAGGGGCTGCCTGTATGCAATCAGGGCCAGAGTTTCGAACAACGCTCGCGAATAGCGCGGCGGGCGGTCTTCCCACAGTTTTTGCAGGCGGTCAGCCATACTGCGTCTGATCTGAACACGAAAACCCGATGCCACTTCTGCAATCGTCAGGCCTCGGTTCGCATAGTCTTCCTGTAATGCGCCTACAGCGGCACGTATCTGCCCGCGATCCGGGACCGAGCCTTCGTCAAACAAGGCCAGCATCTGGTCGATGGACAGCGGGCGGCCCGCTGCGAGCAAGGCTGCCTCGATGAAATACTTGATCTCGGAATCATCCATGCAATTTCAATCTCTGCAAAATTGGTTTTCGTTTGTTACCTGGTAAGCGAATGCTCAGGCGGTTTGGTTATCGCTGACGAGGTGCACCTTGGACGCAGCGCGCACATGTATCGGCGCATAAGCCTCAGACTGGACTATCTCGACCACCGACTCGCGCATTAATTCCAGCAGCGCAATGAATGTCACGGCGACGCCCATGCGACCCTCTTCTGCATCGAACAGGTCAGCAAATGACGTGAATTTGCCTGTCTTTATGCGCGACAGGATCTCGGACATTCTCTGCCGGACAGACAGCGGTTCGCGCTGCAGGTGCAGGTTGCTAAACATCTCCGCACGTTTTAACACGTCATGGAAAGCGAGCAGCAATTCCTTAAGCGTTACCTCCGGCAACTTGGCAACCACTTTTCGTTCCGGCGCATCCGCCTGCGCAAGGAAAACGTCACGCTCAAGCCGCGGAAGGTCGCTGATATCCTCCGCCGCCTTTTTGAAGCGCTCATATTCCTGCAGCCGCCGAACCAGTTCGGCGCGCGGATCATCCTCTTCTTCTTCCTGAACCTCTGGACGCGGCAGCAACATTCGCGATTTGATTTCGGCCAGCATCGCGGCCATCAGCAGATACTCGCCTGCCAACTCCAGCTGCAATTCCTGCATCAACTCGATGTACTCAACGTATTGCTGGGTAATCTCGGCAATCGGAATATCGAGAATATCGATGTTCTGTCGTCGAATGAGGTACAGCAGCAGATCCAGGGGACCCTCGAAGGCCTCCAGAAACACCTGCAATGCGTATGGGGGGATGTACAGATCCTGCGGCAGCTGCGTTACGGGCTCGCCATCCACGATCGCAAAGGGCATTTCCGCCTGGGCAGGCGAGTGTATTCCCTCTCCCTCATGCTGCGGGGCGTCTTTGCTGGTAACGACTGTTAAATCCGGCTTCATCAATTCAATCCACAATCCGTAGCCGCATTCTAGCGCAAAACGCGGCCAACGCTCAGGTTTGTTGGTTACTCGAAAATACTGACGTCGCCCTTTCCCGAGCGAATAACGACAACCGAGCCCCCGGATAAATCCAGAACACTCGATGGCTCAATCCCCGTCGGACCACAATCCACGATTGCATCAACCTGGTGACCGATGCGTTCCTCGACATCTTCGGCCTGGGTAAGTGGCACATGATCGCCAGGCAACAACAGTGTCGAGCTCATAATAGGCTCCCCGAGCTGTAACAACATCTCCCTCACGACAGCATGGTCGGGCACCCGCAGGCCGATTGTCCGACGCTTGGGATTCTGCAACCGCTTCGGGACTTCGCGTGTCGCCTTCAGAATAAACGTATATGGCCCGGGCGTAAGCGATTTCAGCAGGCGATAAGCCCAATTATCGACCCTGGCATAAAGCGCTATCTCCGACAAATCGCTGCATACCAGCGTGAAATTGTGATGCTTGTCGGTCCGTCTGATGCGGTGGATACGGTCCATCGCATGCTTGTCGCCGATATGGCAGCCCAGGGCATAGCTGGAATCGGTCGGATAGGCGATCACTCCTCCATCCCGAATAATCCGCGTCACTTCCGCGACCAACCTCGGCTGCGGATTTGCGGGGTGTATTTGGATCATTTCTGCCATGGACGAATTGTAACGGCACTCTCCGCCACGAACACGCCTAATTTCACGGCATATCTACGGCTCGCGCGTGGAATACGCTATTATGCGGCGACATTTTTCGAGGACTCAGAGCTTTCCCATGCAATTACTGCTCGACTATCTGCCGGTGGCCGCTTTTTTTGGGGCATATTTTTACGCTGACATCTATTTTGCGACTACCGTACTCATGGTCGTAATGCCTATCTTCCTGCTGCTGCAGTGGCTCATCAAGCGTGAGATGAACCGAATTTACCTGGCTTCGACAGCACTGGTCCTGGTTCTTGGTAGCGCCACACTTTTCTTTCGCAACCCCACATTCCTGTACTGGAAACCGACCGTACTCAATTGGGTTATCGGCCTTGTTTTCCTTGGGAGCCAATGGATTGGCGCGAAACCTATCGTTCAGCGGATGCTGGAATCGGCGGCCAGCCTGTCGAAGGCGCAATGGCTGAGACTCAACCAGCTCTGGTCCGCCTTCTTCTTTGTTGTCGGGGCCATAAACATTTATGTGGCCTACAGTTTCTCAGAACCGACCTGGGTCAAATTCAAACTTTTCGGCATGCTGGGACTGACACTGGTGTTTGTCGTCATTCAGACGATCTGGCTGACACATGCCGTCAAAAAAAATACGGCAGCCGAGACTCCAGTGGACGGTGGTGGAAGCTGATGTGGTACTCGATCGTCGGTGACGATGCTCCGAATCAGTTGGAAAAGCGCCGGGCTGCGCGTCCGGCACATTTGGCACGCCTGAGAAATCTGCAAGAGCAGGGACGACTGCTGGTAGCCGGGCCGAACCCGGCCATAGATTCGCCTGACCCCGGTTCTTGTGGCTTTACAGGCAGCCTGATTATTGCGGAATTTCCATCGCTGGAAGACGCCAAATGCTGGGCGAATGAGGACCCATATAAGCAACTGGGTGTCTACACGTCCGTAACAGTCAAACCTTTTCTAAAGGCCTTGCCATGACTCAGGATCGAAAATCTGTAATCGAAGCGCGGTTACAGGACGTTTTTGCTCCCGAGCATCTGCTG
>DATCZF010000108.1:0-8624 GCA_036526055.1 Woeseiaceae bacterium | reverse complement strand
ACCGCTTGGCGTTTCCTCAAACTTTCGCTATTGGGGCGACGATAAGACCATTTACGTCCGCAAGGCCCGCGGTGCGCGAATCTGGGATATAGACGACAACGAATACATCGATTATCGGCTGGCATATGGGCCCAATATTCTTGGCTATGCCGACCAGCGCGTCGATGATGCGGCACGTGCCGGCATGGACATCGGCGGCGTCTTCGCCCTTGGCACGGAACTGGAGTACGAGGTTGCCGAGCGCATCTCGCGAATGGTGCCGAGCGCCGAACTGGTGCGTTATTCCAACTCGGGCACCGAGGCCGTTATGGCGGCCCTGCGCATTGCCCGCGCCTATACGGGCAAGGATTCTCACATTGTTTTGGAAGGCGGTTACCACGGCGTGTTCAACGAAGTGCTGTGGTACGCCGAGGTGGAAGACTGGGAGCCCCGCGATGGCGAGCCGGAAATCCTGCCTTTCTGCGAGGGTGTGCCGGCGCTCGTCAAGCCCCTCTTCCACTCGGTACCGCTGAATGATGCGAACGCCGTGGAGGATGTTTTAAAGCTGTTCGGCAAAAGCATCGGGGCATTTCTGATCGAGCCCATCATGGGTAATTGCTGCGGCCTGACGGCGACCCGCGAATACCTGCAGGCGGTCAGGGAGCTTTGTGACCGCTATGGCGTCATCCTGATTATCGATGAGGTGAAAACCGGTTTTCGGGTTGCCCGCGGCGGCGTCCAGGAACTGTTCGGCATCGACGCCGACCTCTGCACTTTTGCCAAGGCCATCGCCAACGGCTATCCCCTGTCAGTCGTCGCCGGCAAAGAAGACATCATGCGCAAGGTAGGCGATGGCGTTGTGCACGGCGGTACATTTACAGGACACTCCGTCAGCCTGTCCGCGGCAAATCGCACTCTCGACATACTCGAGAATACGCCCGCACTGGAGCGCATCGAAAAATACGGCGTCGATCTGCAGGCCGGGTTAGGCGAAATACTCACGCTGCACGACATACCGCACACGTTCGTCGGGCATCCGTCGATGTTCGGCCTGTTCTTCTCGGAAACCGCTCCGGACAATTATCGTGACTGGATAAACACCGATTACGAAATCTACGACACGCTTGCCCCCGAGCTGCATGAGCTTGGCATTCTCGTCGAACCTGATTCCAGGGAACCGTGGTTTATCTGCGAGGCTCATGATGTGAAATGCCTTGGTGAAACACTGGACAAATTTGAGCAGGCAGTGACAATGACGCTTAAGAAACTCTCCAGCAAACAGCGCTGATGCTTACCGAGGGCACTTGGTTTGGAGACAACAAATCAGAATATTCATTCAAACAAGACGTTGAGCAAATTCCGTTATGAAAAACTATGACGCGATAGTAGTAGGGGCCGGCCACAATGGACTGGCAAATGGCGCATTTCTCGCCAAAGCCGGGCTAAACGTCCTGTGCCTGGAACGCAATCCTTACATCGGCGGTGCGGCGGTCAGCCTCAATCTGCATGAAGACTGGATTTATTCGAACTGCTCCTATGTTTGCAGCCTGCTGCGGCCGGAAATTTACCGCTCGCTGGACCTGGCACGTCACGGTCTTCAGGTAACGCCCTATGGCGGCAGCGTTACCTTCATGGAGAACGGCGATTACCTGGGCAACTACTGGGATCACGACGCCCATTACCGGGAATGGGCGCGGTTTTCGAAGCACGACGCCGATGCTTACGAGCGTTATTCGGCAGACACCATGCGCCAATGCCGCTTCGTGCGCGATTTCCTCATGCGCACGCCTCCGGATCCGGGCTCCTTCAAGCTGCGCGACCTGAAGGAGCTGCTGTCGATGGGCAGGAAGTTCCAGGAGATGGGCGAGTCTCGCATGTACGAAACCATCCGTTTCTACACGCAGAGCGTTGCGGAATACCTCGACGAGTACTTTGAAACCGAAGTCATCAAGACAGCACTGTCGGGAAGCGGCATCATCGGCACCGCGCTTGGCGTCAATTCGCCGGGTACGGCCTACGTTCTGCTGCATCACTACATGGGCGACGTTGACGGCAATGTCGGCGCCTGGGGCTTTGCCCGGGGCGGCATGGGTTCGGTATCAAGCGCCCTCGCCAACGCTTTCCAGTCCTATGGCGGCGAGATCCGGACCGAAGCGGGTGTCGAACAGATTCTCGTGAAGAACGGCAGGATTTCCGGCGTTGCACTCACCAGTGGCGAAGAAATCAGCGCGCCGATCGTGGTATCGAACATGGACGTCAAACGGACCTTCCTGAAATGCATGGACGAGAAGGACCTGCCCGAGAGGTTCGTGCGCCGCGTCCAGAACTTCAAGATTCGCGGCTCCTCGGGCAAGCTGAACATCGCACTTGACGGCCTGCCGACATTCCCGGCCGTGCCCAAGGGCAACCCCCTGCTATTCGGTGACATGCACTTCATCGACTCGCTGGAACGCATGGAGCGGGCCTACGACGACTGGAAGGATGGCACGTGGTCCAAGGACCCGTACATTGATTGCCTGATACCCACGATGACCGACCCGACGATGGCGCCGCCGGGCAAGCATTTCATGAGCTGTTTCGTGCAGTACTGCCCCGAGAAAGTCGAGGGCCGCCGTTGGACCAATGAAGAACGGGATGCCTTTGGCCGCTCGGTGATCGACCAGATTGCCAACTACAGCCCGGACTTCAAGGACCTGATCGTGCACGTGGAAATCCGCACGCCACAGGACATTGACGACGAGGTGGGACTCACCGAAGGCAACATCTTCCAGGGTGAGCTGACGATGGACCAGCTGATGTTCAACCGGCCAATACCTGGTTACGCACAGTATCGCGGCCCGGTCAAAGGACTTTACATGTGCGGCTCGAGTACGCACCCGGGAGGCGGTGTGATGGCTGCGCCGGGCGCCAACGCGGCACGCGAAATCCTGCTGGATATTCGCAAGCCGAACACCGTGCCGGATAACTTCGGCGACGATTGATTTAAACAGAGAACAGAGTGAATTCTCGCGTACGAGAAAGGCAGGAGCACCCATAATGAGCGAGAGATATGACGCAATAATCATTGGCGCCGGACATAACGGACTGGTCTGCGCCGGCCTGCTGGCCAAGGCTGGCAAACGTGTCCTCGTGCTGGAAGAAAATGACCAGGTGGGCGGCGCATCGGTGACGCGAAGTTTTGCTGACGGCTATTCGGTCTCCAGCTGCGCCCACTTGCTGTATCAATTGCAGCCGGTGGTCTGCAAGGAACTCGGCATTGATATCGATTTTGCGGCGACCGACATGGAGACGATTGCCCTTTCGCAAGACGGCAATCATTTGCGCTTGGCGGCGGGCAAGGTCACCGGGGTCAGCGAGACTGATGCCCGCGAATATGGCGAATTCATCCAGCGCACCAGCCGCTTTGCGGACATGCTGCAGAAGTATTACAACCGTACGCCACCGAGACTCGCCAATTTCTCAAGAAGCGACCTCATTACCCTCGGCAAGCTGGGCTTCGATCTTCGCTTTGGCCTGGGCAAGGAGGCCATGGGCGAATTCATGCGCCTGATCGGCATGAATATCTATGACGAGATGCAGGAGTGCTTCGAAAGTCCGCTGCTCAAGGGGGCGATTAGCCTGGATGCCGTTTTGGGCACACATCTCGGACCGCGATCTCCCAACACCTACCTGACTTTCCTGCACCGCATGATCGGCAACCACGGCAATGCATCGCAGCCTGTGGGCGGCATGGGTGCTGTCACCGCTGCACTGGCGAATGCTGCCACCGGCAATGGCGCCGAAATCAGAACCGGAGCAAGGGTCAAACAGGTTGTTGTCGAAAATGGCCGCGTCACCGGCGTCGAACTGGACAGCGGTGAAACCGCCGACAGCTGGACGGTGGTGTCGAACGCAGATCCCTACACGACCATCATGCAGCTCGTTCATGCGAAACATTTCGAGACCGGCTTCATTCGGCGGGTCAGCAATATTCGAGCAAAGGGCAACGCCGCGAAATTGCACCTGGCGCTCGACGGCCTCCCCGATTTCAAGGGCCTGGACAAAAAGGACTTTGGTGAAAGAATCCTGATTGCCGGCGGCATTGATGACGTCGAACGCGCATTCAATCCGGCCAAATATGGCCAGTGCTCGACGAGCCCGGTGATGGAAATCTCGTTCCCGAGCTTCCGCGATCCGTCACTGGCACCGACCGGCAAGCACGTGTTGTCGGCAATTGTGCAATACGTGCCTTATGAGCTTCGTGACGGATGGAACGATGCGGCCAGAGAGGCATTCCTGAAAACGACCATCGATACGATTGCGAAGTATGCGCCGGACCTGCCCGGGCGAATCACCGCGTCCGAATTGTTGACGCCCGTCGATATCGAGCGTGAATACCACATGCGCGGCGGCCACTGGCATCACGCCGAGCTCACGCTGGATCAGTTCATGTTTACACGTCCGGCTGCAGGCGCCGCTCAATATGCAACACCCCTCGAGGGCCTTTACCTTTGCGGCGCCGGCTCGCATCCCGGCGGCGGCGTCATGGGCTCGGCGGGAAGAAATGCGGCCAGGGTCATCCTCGGCCAGGAGAAACAGGTATGACAGCCCAGCAAATCTCTCAGAAACCGCTTACAACCCCGTTCTACCCCCGGCTGGCAGAACTGGATCGACTGAACAACTGGCACTCCTGGAAAGGCTACACGACGCCCGACGCCATTCATGACGCGGAACTCGAGTACTTCGCCGTGCGCAACAGTGCCGGGGTTTTCGACCTGTCGCCGATGACCAAGTATCGAATCACCGGTCCGGACGCGCTCGACTATGTCGACCGCCTGGTGACGCGTGACATGCGCAAGATCAAACCCGGCCGCGTGGCCTATGCAATCTGGTGTAACGATCAGGGCCAGGTCATCGATGACGGTACGATCTTCCACCTGCGCGAGGGCGAATATCGACTGTGCTCGCAGGAGCGCCACCTGCCCTGGCTCAAGGCGGCAACCATCGGCTTCGACGTTTCAGTCGTCGAGGAAACCACCGAGATCGCCGGGCTGGCGCTGCAGGGGCCGGTATCGTTCAGCATCCTGCGCGAACTGGGCCTGGAGGGCATAGAAAACCTGACGCCATTCGGCCTGACGCATTTCGATTTCCAGGGCAGCGAGCTCATGGTGTCGCGCACCGGGTTTACCGGCGACCTGGGTTACGAACTCTGGATAGAACCTGGCAAGGCACTGGCATTGTGGGATGCCCTGTTCGAGGCGGGCAAGCACTACCGCATGACCCCGATCGGCACCCATGCGCTCGATATGGCGCGCATCGAGGCGGGCTACATAGCCGCACTGACTGACTTCCTGCCGTCTGAATTGACGGTGCGGGGCGGCCGTTCCCGCTCGCCATTTGAATTGGGCCTGGACTGGCTGGTCGATTTCAGGAAACCGAATTTCAATGGCCGCGCAGCCCTCGTGGAAGAAAAACGCAAGGGATCCCGTTGGCGGCTTGTAAAACTCGACATCGAAGGCAACAAACCTGCCAACAATTCCTACATCTATGCAAAAAAAGGTGGCAAGAACGTGCAGGTCGGCTTCGTTACATCGGCAATGTGGTCACCGGTTTGCAAACAGAATATTGCGCTGGGCACGGTCAACATGCCCTACGGTGAAGCCGGCGATACGCTGTACGTCGAAATCTATTACCAGCGCGAAATGATGTGGACGCGTGTTATGGCTGAGGCGACGGTCGTCGACAAGCCTTTTTGGGACCCCGCACGACGCCGTGCTACGCCGCCTGCTGATTTCTAGTCAGCGTATCTCGACCAAGGGGGCAGACACATGAGTCACAGGCTCGACCCGCTCCTGCGACCGAAGTCCATCGCTGTCGTGGGCGCATCCGCACGCGCAGGCACTATCGGCCAGCTGGCGCTGTTCAATCTGCTGCAGGGAAAATACCCGGGCCAGCTCTACCCGGTTAACCCGGGTTACGAGGAGCTGCAGGGACTGGCCTGCTACCCGTCCCTGGAGTCGCTGCCGGAAACACCGGATCTCGTCATTTTTGGTGTCGGCGACAGCCGCATAGAAGCCGCCATCGACGACGCAATCATCGCCGGCGTCAAAGCCGCAGTCATCATGTCGACGCTGGTTATCGATGACGATACTGATCCGCCACTCAAGGAGCGTGTTGCCCATAAATTGCGCAGCGCGGGCATGCTGGCCTGTGGCGGCAACGGCATGGGTTTTTACAACATTCGTGACCGGGTCTGGGCCTGCGGCTTCGATGCCCGAACGCATACGCCGCCGGGCAACGTCGCCTTGCTGAGCCATTCCGGGTCGGGGATGTGCGGAATCGTCGACTGTGAGGAGCGGATCGACTTCAATTTCGCCGCCTCCACGGGGCAGGAACTGACCGTATCCATGGATGAGTACCTGGATTTTGTCCTCGACCTGCCCGAAACCCGGGTCGTCGGCCTGTTTGTCGAAACCGCGCGCAACCCCGAAAACTTCGTCGCAGCGCTGCAAAAGGCGCAGTCTCTGCGCATACCTGTCGTCGCCCTGAAGGTCGGACGAACCCGGCGGGCGGCGGAATTGACCGTGTCCCATTCAGGCGCGATGGCCGGCGATGACGATACTTACGATGCCTTGTTCGACCGCTACGGGGTCCAGCGGGTTGCCGACATGGATGAACTGGCGACGACCCTGATCCTGTTCAGCCAGATGAATCCCGTGGGTCCCGGCGGGCTGGTCTGTCTGCATGACTCGGGCGGAGAACGGCAGCTGATGGTCGATTTGGCCGACGCGGCCGGCGTCGAACTCACCGATCTCAATGCGGACACGGTCAGCAAGCTCGAACATGTGCTCGACCCCGAATTGCCCGCGGTAAACCCGCTGGATGCCTGGAGCCGCGGCGGCGCCAACGCATCGGAGCAAATGGCGAAGTGCCTCGCCATCATGATGTCAGACCCGAATACGGCGGTCGGCGCAGTCATTCATGACCGGGCTCCGCATGGCACGGTGTATCCGAACTACGTGGAATACATGCATTACGCGCATGCGGCGACGGGCAAGCCCGCGGCGCTGGTTGCTGCCCGGCAGGGTACCGGTTGCGACCCTCTCGTCGTGACATCGACACGCAACGGCTTGCCGGTGCTTGACGGCGTTGCCCAATTCCTGACCGGTATGCGCAAGCTGTTCGATTACCGCGACTTCCTCGAGCGAGCGCCGCTCGACATTGCCGAGGTGCCACAGCGCGTCGCAAACCACTGGCCTGCCCTGCTAAAACAGGGCCGCGTACTCAATGAAGCAGAATCCTCCCGGCTGCTTCGCGACTTCGGCGTCAACGCCAATGCCTGCTCGCTGGTCGATAACGAAGCGCAATTGCTCGAAGCGGCACGCGATTATGGCTATCCGATTGTCCTCAAGACGGCAATGCCGGGCATCACGCACAAGACCGACCAGGGCGGCGTCGTCCTCGGCATTGGCAGCGAGCAGGAATTGCGCGACGCCTATGGCGCCATGCGTGACCGGCTTGGGCCGCGCGCATTGCTTGCGCCGATGCTCGAGTCCGGCGTGGAAATGATCCTGGGGACGCGTCGCGACCCGCAGTTCGGGCCGGTCATCATGCTCGGCTTTGGGGGTATTCATGCCGAACTGATCAAGGATGTGAGGTTTGCCCTGCCGCCCTTCGACTGGCAAACGGCAGAAAGGCTGCTCGCGGGGCTGAAAATGCGCAAATTGCTGGACGGTGCGCGCGGCATGGCGCCGGCCGATGTGCGGGCTTTTTGCGACATGGCAGCGAAGTTTTCTGTCATGGTTGACGCCTTGCGAGACTATATTCAGGAAATCGATATCAACCCGGTGATCGTCACCGCAAGCGGGGCGACAGCCGTCGATGCGCTCGTCGTCACACGCGCTGAAGAGGAATGAAGCCATGACCATCGCAACCCTTTCCGACTACACCAAAGCCATGTGGCAGGACGCGGCGGAGCGTGCGGCCGGCAAACCCGAAACGCGCCTGTTTATCGGCGGGGAATTCGTTGATGCGATCAACGGCGGCCGATTCGACACGATCAACCCGGCCAATGGCCAGGTCATCGCCACGATGTCGGCCGCTGATGCGGCAGATGTCGATGCCGCCGTCGCCGCCGCCCGAAAAGCATTTCGAGGCTGGTCGCGCACCGCGCCGCGTGAGCGCATGGAGATTCTCTACCGCTATGTAAACCTGCTCGAGGAACATGCGGAGCAACTGGCGGTCCTCGACTCGCTGGACATGGGCAAGCCGATCTCTGACGTACTGGCCATAGACCTGCCAGGCTGCCAGGAAACGATCCAGTTCATGGCGGAGTACATCGACAAGATCGAGGGGTCGGTAACCAGCACCTCTGCGGATATCTTCCATTACGTCCTGCGCGAACCGATCGGCGTGGTCGGCGCGATTTCGCCATGGAATTACCCGATGCTCATGGCGGTGTGGAAATTTGCGCCCGCCATCGCTGCCGGTAACACGGTCGTTCTGAAACCCGCCGAGCAGGCACCCCTCTCCTGCCTGCTGCTTGCTCGCCTGTTTGTCGAAGCAGGCGGACCGCCCGGCGTGTTCAACGTCGTCAACGGTATCGGCGAAGTTGCGGGCAAGGCGCTGGCGCTGCATAACGATGTTGCCAAGGTTACGTTCACCGG
>DATCZF010000107.1:0-3976 GCA_036526055.1 Woeseiaceae bacterium | reverse complement strand
GAAGCGAGCCTGGTCCCTCCCATCCCGGCGCCTTCCATCATCCCGATTTCCGGCACGAACTACCATACAAGCGAGCTTGCTCGCGATGGGCATACCCATCGCGCCTGACCTGTAGGAGCGAGCTTGCTCGCGACGCATTTTGTTTTTGCCCAAAAAAAAACCCCGTAATTGCCAACAAAACCCATCGCGAGCAAGCTCGCTCCTACGTGCGGTAATAGTCCCGGTACCAGGCGACGAAGCGCTTGATGCCCTCCTCCAGCGTCGTGTTCGGCCGGTAACCGATATCGTCGACCAGGCTTCGCACGTCGGCAAAGGTGTCGGGGACGTCACCGGGCTGCAGCGGCAGCATCTCCTTTTTGGCCTGGACGCCGAGCGCGTCTTCCAGCACTTCGATGAACCGGCCCAGCTCGACCGGCTGGCTGTTGCCGATGTTGTACAGCCGCCAGGGCGCGCGGCTGGTCGCCGGGTTGGGTTGGGCGCCGTCCCACTCGGGGTCGGGCCGGGCCGGCCGGTCCAGCGTGCGCAGCACGCCCTCGACGATGTCGTCGATGTAGGTGAAGTCGCGCCGGTGACGGCCGTAGTTGAACACCTCGATCGGCTCGCCGGCCAGGATGGCCCGGGTGAACAGCACCGGCGCCATGTCGGGGCGGCCCCAGGGGCCGTACACCGTGAAAAAGCGCAGCCCGGTCGCGGGCAGGCCGTACAGGTGGGCATACGTATGGGCCATCAGCTCGTTGGATTTCTTGCTGGCGGCGTAGAGCGACAGCGGATGGTCGACGTTGTCGCCCACCGCGTACGGCATCCTCTCGTTGGCCCCGTACACCGAGCTGGAGGACGCGTAGACCAGGTGCCCGATGCCGTTGTGGCGGCAGCCTTCCAGCACGTTCAGGAAGCCGACGATGTTGCTTTGGATATACGTGTGCGGATGGTCGATCGAATAACGTACCCCCGGCTGCGCCGCCAGGTGAACCACGCGGTCGAAGCCGCCCGCGGCGAACAGGGCTGCGACGGCCCCGCGGTCGGCCAGGTCGATTTTCTCGAAGCGGAAATTGCCGGCGGGGCTGCCGTTGGCGGCGCCTGCGACGGCTTCCTCGATGCGCTGCAGCCGCGCGCGCTTCAGCGCGACGTCGTAATAGTCGCTGAGGATGTCGACCCCGGTAACGTCATCGCCGCGCCGCAGCAACGCCAGCGCGACGGCACTGCCTATGAATCCGGCGGCGCCGGTGACCAATACGTTCATGGGCGCATTGTAGCTTCAATCAGACCACGCCTGTGCTATGATTTTGCGCATTGCCGCGCAACAACCCGTGATGTCCGTGAATCGAATCGTCCGCTCAGCCTTACCCGCCATGATCGCCGCCCTGCTGGCAGGCAATGCCCTTGCCCAGGACCAGGAATGCGAGGAGATGGAGGGCACCCCTCCGGGGTTGTACACGACCACCGACGAGGGCAAGACCTTCCTGATCAAGGACGACCAGATCGTGGAGATGGGCGCCGGGGAGTCGGGCTTTGCCGACGAAAGCGGCGTCAAGTGCATCAAGCGCGTACCCAAGTTCCTGGACTGGCCGTGCTCGACGCAGGCAGCGCAAAGCCGCATGTTCGACACCTATTCGCTTGACGAGCTCACCACCGACAACAAGATGAAAGAGATCGTGGAGCGCTACTTCAAGGTCCCCGAGGTCATTGCGCCGGTCCCCAACTGGATCGACGGCGAGTTCCACGGCATCTTCGACTACAACGACATCATCCAGTTCTCGTCACCGGACTACTGGTACTTGCCGGACGAAAACCTGCCGATCCTCAGCGGCAAGCGGCCGCGTTCCCTGCTGATTGCGCTGTTCGTGGGCACCAACCAGGTGGTGATCGACATCAACATGATCGACGCCCTGCGCAGGGAACTGGGTACCGACGAGATTCCGGTCACCTTCATTTTCAACGACAGCAACACGGTCCCGGTCAGCTACTTCGGTTCCAACGTCAGCCTGGAGGAAACCTTCAAGGCCTTCATCGAGCGCGGCATCAAGGTCGCCGAAGTGCCGATGTGGTGGCAGGGCGACTACCACCTGACGCCGACGATCGAGGAATTCGAGAAATTCTTCAACATTCCGTCGCTGGAAGAGATCGGCCCCGACAAGCGGGCCAAGCTGGAAGCGGACCTGCGCGAGAATGGGTTCAGCCGCAAATCCATCATCGTGTCCATGTTCTCCGAGTCGAACAGCATGGCGGTCGACCAGCCCGAACGCATTCGCGTCGCTGCATCCATTGGTATCACGCGGATACCGACCACCTTCAATTTCGTCGAACCGGACGCCATCCTGGCCCGCTGCGGCCCGGGCACACCGGTCGGCACCGCCGGCGTATCCGGCTCGACCACCCCGACCGGTGGCGCCACCGTGCCGCCCACCGCGCCCATCGTGCCTCCGACCGTGGAGCCGCCCGCGAGCAATTCCTGAACACCTTGCGGTTCAAACATTCCATGCAGGAGCGAGCCTGCTCGCGAATGCTGTTTTCGATAATTGGAACCTGTTGAAAACTAACAAAACATTCGCGAGCAAGCTCGCTCCTACAGGCTACAACCAGGCGGCGTTCCAGAACGGGTAATCGCCCGCACGTCGCGCCAAACCCTTGCGCAATGGATTGGCGACGATATAACGGGCCACGCCCCGCACATTCTCTTCATCGCGCAAAGCGTGATCGTAATAGGCAGGCTGCCAGAATCGGCTGCGTCTGCCGATCTCCCGATTCAGCTGTCTTGCACTCAGCGATTTCAAGCGTTGGACAATCCGATCCAGGGGCATCCCTCCCAGTTGCAGGAGAAGATGCACGTGGTCGGGCATGACGACCCAGCACAGGTTGACCGCGTCGCCAAGTCCGGCGGGGCGCGCAAGGCATCGGCACATGATTGCGGCGAAATCGAAGACCTGGAACCAGGGTATGCGCTGGTGAGTGACGATCGTGACAAAGTAGATCCCGCCCGGTTGAGAGTACCGCCCCTTGCGAAGTGCCGACTGCCCGGCTGGCTGACTGCTGATCATGTAAAAAGTCTTGCACAGCAGCGATACCGGGACTGTAGGTGTTCAGAGCCAAGACATGTAGGAGCGGGCTTGCTCGCGAATGGCTTGTTTCGATGTTTTTGTCGATGATTCAACAAGTCATCGAAATCAAGAAACAAAACAATCGCGAGCAAGCTCGCTCCTACAGGTTTCAGGCAGCGTACGGAAACAGGATTTTGCGGGGTAAAAAAACAAAAAGGGCCCGCAAAGCGGGCCCTTCCTGCTCAGACCTTGCGGCCTGGAATCACTCCATCGTCATCTCGTCTTCGGCGCAGATCTGGTCACCGCAAAGCATGATCGAGAACTCGGTGCCGCGCACGCCCATCAGGGCCACCGGGGTGCGAACCTTGTAATTCTCCGGGTTGGTCTTGGCCATGGCGCCGGTAATGACGCGCAGACCGCCGGAGACCAGGTTCAGTGTCGCTTCATCGCTGTCGTTGCCTGCGTACAGGTACTGCTCGATGATCAGCGTGGAGTCCGGACGCACGGTCACCTTCGCACCGTCGACGAACTGCAGCACCGCGAAGCTGCGGTTGCTGGTCATGATTTCGTCGTTCTGGAAAATGAAATCCCCTTGCTTGAGCTCGCGCGAGCCGCCGTTGGACAGCGCGATCACCTCACCGCGCGAGGCCACCACCATGCCGGCGCTGTCTTCAGCCGCTACCGCGACCGAGGACATCAAGACCGTGAGAAGGACGATACTTGCGAAAATCCTGATGTTGGTTTTCATATTTCTCGAGACCCTTTTTTTGCTGTTGTGCCTGCTAATCCGAATTACAGCCTGCAATGCAAAAGGTTCGCGAGAACGTATTTAGGACCATTCCTGCCGAACCCACCCTTTCCGTAATATCGGTCGGGCACCCAGCTAACGTGTTAAAAACACTACGTTTTTTTACAATCCGCTATTCCCTGCGGCTTTACAA